>JAESUD010000123.1 GCA_016763335.1 Emcibacteraceae bacterium
CAGTTTGACCTTGATTTAAATGAAGTATCAAGAATTTATAATAACGGCAGTGTCATAGATTCGCGCCTAATAGGCTGGTTGCAAAACGCTTATAAAGAAGAGGGCGTAGAATTAAATGCCATTTCAGGTGAAGTATCGCACAGCGGTGAAGGCCAGTGGACAATAGAAGAAGCAAAAGAAAAAAACATTGCCGTCCCTGTTATTAAAGGATCACTGACTTTCGCATCGCATCACAAGGAAATCCAAGCTACACAGGACAAGTCGTTTCCGCACTAAGAAATCAATTTGGCGGTCATAGCGTTAAGAAGAATGGTGAATAGGGCTGATGTTTTTTAGTTGTGGGTAAGTAGTTGTTTTTGGATGGTTTGTTTATAAAGATCACTTTGTTTAAAGAAGTTAGCGACTGCTTTTGATCCTTCAAGGGAAATGTGAAATCCATCCAAGCTATAGGGAACTTGTATTTCATTTTTTATATATGTACCGGATGGGTCAAATAAGCTGGCTCTATCGATATAGAAAACATCACCGTACCTATCGGCATAATTTTTGAGAATTAAGTTGGTAGCTTTGGTTGGAGTGTCAGTTGTTTTTGGTATTTGCTGTAACTCGAAATCTAAACCATTAAAATATGCCATCTGAAAACGCTTTAATACATTTGTGTCGTAATGGGTCGGTGCTGCCATAATGTAAACAGTCAGGCCTTTTTCTCTTGCAAATTGCACAACATCAAAAACATCATTTTCAAACCCTCGTGAAAATACTGAAATCCATGACCCGGAAAGAATGATGAAATCATAATTCAGAATATTTTCTTGAATATAATTTCTGTTTATTTTGCATTGCTCAAAAGCAGGGTGATCAGTTGTGAAAATAAAGGAATTGGTGAAACTCGGAAAGCACCAGTTCGTTGTTATTGAGCTAAGTGAAATATTATTTTCAGTGGCTATCTTATCCCACATTGGTTCGTAATGACCGGCGAAGCTATCACCGAAAAGTAACCCATGCGGTTTTTTTTCACTATTACCTAAAGTACAGGATAAAGCTTTATTTGAAACATCCAGTCCCGGATTTTCATCGATACTATAAAAACAATAACCATTACCGATAGTGGGCATGATTTGTTCGGCGATAAAAGCGTTATATTGGTTGTTGGTGCGGCTTTTGATGCCCTCATTGACATTTACCGTGAAGCCCATAATAAGAACTGTGAAGACAAATAATATAGGTAAAGAGTATGGATTTTTGGCAGTATTTTTTTGGTTAAATAAGGTTTTATTCTTTTCAACATAGTTAAATGATAAATGGCCAAGTAAGAAAGAGAGGAGAATAGCAATTATCATATAGGTCATGTCGGTGCTTTTGCTGGCATAATTAAGTGAAATGACCAGCGGCCAATGCCATAAATAAACTGAATATGAAATTTTACCTATCCACTGAGAGGCATGATTATTAAGTATAAAGCCTTTTTTATTCTGGCCTAGTATGACAAGAAAGGTGCCAAAAACGGGAACGAACGAAAAATACCCTGGCCAGAGGAGGTCTTCGGTAAAAAGAAAATAACTCAATAGGATTAAAGCAATGCCTGTATATTCTGATAATTTATTTATACGGGGAGTGAGTCTTAGAGGATAAAGAAAAGCAACCCCACCCAGTAGCATTTCCCACGCCCGCGCGGGTAACAAATAAAATGCTGCATCTGGCCGTTTAATGGTTATGACGATACAGAATAAAAAGCCTAGAACCACTAACGAAATTATGACGGGACGAATGGTTTTTAAGCTGAATAACTTGGCCATTATCGTCAAAAATACAGGGTATAATAGGTAAAACTGCCACTCAACAGATAATGACCATGTATGTAACAGCCATTTTTCTCTAGCGGTTTCATTAAAATAACCTATTTCTGACCAGTAGAGAAAATTAGATATAAAGCTAATACTGCTCGCAGCATGAATTCCAAGTTGGGAATAATCTGATGGCGTTAAAAAAAACCAACCTAGTAACAGCAGGGTTGCACATAAAACAGCTAATGCCGGGATAATACGGTTGCACCGCGCGATATAGAAATTTTTGATGGAAAAAGTATTTTTTTCAAGCCGGCTAAAGATTATTGATGTCATTAAATAACCTGAGATAACAAAAAAGACATCAACGCCAACAAAACCACCTGGCAATATGTTTGGTGCAAAATGGAATATAACAACAGCGACGACAGCCATCGCCCTTAATCCATTAATATCTTTTCTAAAATTCATTTATCTAAATTTATATCAATTAAAGTTGAAAAATTATTGAGTGCATATACTCACTTATAATAGAAATGATTTAATTATTTATTGATTTAGTCAAACATCAAGTTCGCACCAGATCGGGGTGTGGTCTGAGGGGCGCTCGCGGCCGCGGGGTGTGCGGTCGATATCACATTTTATGAGCTTATCGGCAGCTGTCGGGCTAAGCAAAAGGTGATCAATGCGTACGCCGTTGTCTTTTTGCCAGGCACCAGCTTGATAATCCCAATATGTATAATTTGTGCCGCTGGGATAAAAAGCGCGCAGGGCATCGGTCAAGCCGAGGTTGAGCATTGTGAAATAACGGTCAATAGTTTCTGGTTGGCATAGTGCATCATCAGCAAACCGTGCCATATCATAACAATCTTCATCCTTAGGGCAGACATTGTAATCACCGCCAAGCAGGAAATCTTCTTCGTCTTTTAGAAGTTCCTTCATCCGTTCAATAAGACGGTCCATCCAGGCAATTTTATAGTCAAACTTTGGTCCGGGAAATGGGTTGCCATTTGGTAAGTATATGGCACCAACGCGAACGGTATTAACTGTTGCTTCAATATATCTGGCTTGTTCATCCTCATCATCGCCGGGCAGGCCGCACATAACATCTTCTATGGGATATTTAGAAAGGATCGCCACACCATTATAGGTTTTTTGTCCGTGGGTCGCGACGTTATAGCCGAGGTCTTCTATTTCTTCACGCGGGAAATTTTCGTCGATACATTTTAGTTCCTGTAACAGAACCACATCCGGTTTAAATTCACTAAGCCATTCAGTAACCCGAGGCAGCCGCGCTTTGATCGAATTTACGTTCCATGAGGCAATTTTCATAAAGTCTAAACCGCAAACGAGGAACCGCAGCCACAAGAAGCCGTGGCGTTAGGGTTTTTAACGACAAACATTGATCCGGCCAATTCCTCGGTATAGTCAACTTCGGATCCCATAATATACATGATGGAAAGGCCATCAACCAGCATGGTTGCACCGTCTCTTTTGACCACAAGGTCATCGTCTTTTGCTTCGTCGACAAGGGCAAAGTCATATTGAAAACCACTGCATCCGCCACCATTGATGGTAATGCGAAATTTCAAGTTATCATTACCTTGACTTTCCACGAGTGTATTAATGCGTTTTGCGGCATTTGCACTTAGTGTCACTGGTGAATTATCTTCTGTCATGCTACTTATCCTGAGTAATTAAACCTCTTTAGGGTTTCCTATTATATGTATGTTATATGAATGAATTGTCAATACCAATAGAAAATGATTATGATATAAAATTATAAGCATAATTATATAATAAAAATGTGATCAATATATGTCTGAATTTGAAATTTTTAAACCTGTCCCTCAATATGCACCATATGCACTAAATCCGGAAAAATTCCGGGGTCGACTATACGATGAAAAGGGAACCACTACCCGTTCAGCATATCAACGCGATCGCGACCGGATTATCCATTCGGGTGCCTTTAGACGGCTGAAGCATAAAACACAGGTTTTCGTCCATCATGTCGGTGATTATTATAGGACGAGACTTACTCATTCGATTGAGGTGGCACAGATCGGCCGTAGCATTGCCAGAACCCTTGGCCTTAACGAAGATGTCACCGAGGCCTTGGCCTTGGCCCATGATTTCGGCCATCCACCATTTGGCCATGCGGGTGAAGAGGCGCTTGATAAAGCCATGCAACCATATGACGGATTTGATCATAACGCGCAATCCCTTAGGGTAGTAACGAAACTGGAAAACAGATATGCTGGTTTTTCGGGACTTAACCTGACTTGGGATACGCTTGAGGGGCTCGCAAAGCATAATGGCCCTTTATGTGAAAAAGGAGATTTTTCGGCTCTCCATGTTAATTTCAAAGAATATAATGATGCGCACGACTTAGAAATTCATACATTTGCCAGTGCAGAAGCGCAGGTTGCGGCTATTGCCGATGATATTGCTTATAATAGTCATGATGTTGCTGATGGTGTCAGGGCAGGGTTGATCACTTTTGAACAACTCGGGGAAGTGCCGCTTGTACATAATAATGTAAAAGAGGTGTTCGATACCCACGGCAAATTGGATAAAAGTCGTGAACAACATGAAATCATCCGAAGAATTATCGGGCAGATGATTAATGATGTCATAAAAAATAGTCGTAAAAACTTAAAAAGCTTACAGCCGGATAGTGTTGATGATATCCGAAATGCTGATAAAATGGTTATTGGTTTTTCTGCTGAGATGAGAAATCAAGATAAAGCATTGAAAAAATTCTTAATGAAGAATATGTATCGTCACTATAAAGTGAACCGAATGTCTAGCAAAGCCAGAAGAGTGGTAGGCGATTTGTTTAATTTATATTTAAACGAGACGGACTGTTTACCAACTGATTGGCAAGAAGCCACTCAGGGTAAGGCGGCAATGGAACAGGCCAGATTGGTGGCTGATTTTATTGCCGGAATGACAGACCGGTTTGCATTACTTGAACATAAAAGATTATTTGATATATCGACATTTGAATTATGAATATTTTTAAAGACTTCCAAAAAAACATTAAAGACATTACCGCCTCTCTAGGTGAAAATGGTAAATTACCTGCGGATATGGACCTTTCCAATATCACCGCGGAAGCCCCCCGTGATACGAGCCACGGTGACATTGCCTCAAATGTCGCCATGGTGCTGGTAAAACAGGCTAAAATGAAACCGCGTGATATTGCCGCATTAATCGCTGATGAATTACGCAAGATTGATAGTGTCACGGACGTTGAAATTGCCGGACCGGGATTTATCAATATCCGTCTTAAGGCATCATTTGTGCAAGAACAGATTTTAAAAGTGCTTGAGCTTGGTACTGATTATGGCCGAAGCGATTATGGTAATAGTGAAAAGGTCAATGTTGAGTATGTATCGGTAAATCCAACGGGTCCGCTTCATGTTGGCCATTGCCGCGGTGCGGTATTTGGTGATGC
>JAESUD010000124.1 GCA_016763335.1 Emcibacteraceae bacterium
GCAAAATTTTTATCAATGATGGTGACATTGCTGAAGAAGGGCAGCCGCTTCTTATTCTTGATGCAATGAAGATGGAACATACCATCAAAGCGCCTTGCAGTGGCACTGTTGAACTTGCGTCATTATCCTTGGAAATGCAAATAACCGATGGTCAGACATTACTTGTTATTAATGACGGTGAAAATAATGTGTGAGGTCACAATATTTGAAGTAGGGCCTAGGGACGGTCTTCAAAATGAAGAAAAGTTTGTTGATACGGATATTAAAATAGAACTTATCAATAGGTTATCAGAAACAGGCCTTAAGAAAATTGAAGTAACCAGTTTTGTATCACCAAAATGGGTGCCGCAAATGGCTGATGCCGCCGAAGTTATGGGTGGTATTAACAGAAATCCTAATGTGGCCTATTCTGCGCTTACGCCAAACTTAATTGGCATGGAAAAGGCTATTGCATCGGGTGTTGATGAAGTAGCAATTTTTGCTGCGGCATCTGAAACTTTCAGCAAGCGCAATATCAATTGCTCAATAGAAGAGAGCTTGCAGCGTTTTATTCCGGTTATGGCAATGGCGAGGGAGCATAACATTGCGGTTCGCGGTTATGTGTCATGCGTTACGCATTGCCCATATGACGGTGAAATTGCGCCATCTGATGTTGCGCAAGTAAGCGAGGCATTATTGAAGCTGGGCTGTTATGAAATATCCCTCGGTGATACGATCGGCAAAGCGGCTCCCGGTGATATTAAGGCCCTTCTTAAAGTTCTTCTCACATCTATACCAGTGGAGAAGCTCGCTCTGCATTGCCATGATACCTATGAGCGCGCCCTTGTTAATATTACTGCGGGGCTTGATATGGGTATCCGCACTTTTGATAGCTCGGTTGCCGGGCTTGGGGGCTGTCCTTATGCCAAAGGTGCCAGCGGTAATGTGGCCAGCGAAGCAGTACTTGAAATGTTGAATGAACAAGGCATCAGTACGGGTGTCGATCTTGAAAAATTAAATGACGTAGCAAGCTTTATTAAAAATAAGCTTAAATAGAAAAGGTGAATATGATGGTTTCCTATCCAACATTAAATTTTAATCACGGCGATGATATTAATATGCTGCGCGATATGGTGCGTAAATTTTCAATGACTGAAATTGCCCCCCGCGCCGAAGCAATTGATCAGGAAAATGAATTTCCGGTTGATTTATGGCAGAAATTTGGTGAGTTAGGCCTTCACGGGATGACGGTTCCTGAAAAATTTGGTGGTTCGCAGATGGGTTATCTTGCCCATACTATTGCCGTTGAGGAAATATCACGGGCGTCTGCCAGTGTCGGCCTTAGTTATGGTGCCCATTCAAACCTCTGTGTCAATCAGATTAACCGCAACGGAAACGAAGAACAAAAGAAAAAATATTTACCTAAGTTGTTAAGCGGTGAACATGTCGGGGCTCTCGCCATGAGTGAGGCAGGTTCCGGTTCCGATGTGGTGAGCATGAAGTTAAAAGCGGAAAAAAAAGGCGATAAGTATATTCTCAACGGTACAAAGATGTGGATTACAAATGGTCCTGACGCCAGCGTGCTTGTTGTATATGCCAAGACTGATATAGCCGCGGGATCAAAAGGAATAACGGCTTTTATAATTGAAAAAGATTTTGCTGGGTTTTCAACGGCGCAAAAGCTCGACAAACTTGGTATGCGTGGTTCGAATACTTGCGAATTGGTGTTTGAGGACTGTGAAGTACCGGAAGAAAACGTTCTTGGCAATGTCGGCACAGGGGTACGCGTATTAATGTCTGGACTTGATTATGAACGGGTAGTCCTTGCCGGTGGGCCGCTTGGTATTATGCAGGCATGCCTTGATGTGGTGCTGCCATATATTCATGATAGAAAACAATTTGGCCAATCAATCGGTGAATTTCAATTCATTCAAGGCAAGGTCGCGGATATGTATACTGAACTTAACGCTAGCCGTAGTTATGTATATGCCGTGGCTGCCGCTTGTGACAGGGGAGAGACCACAAGAAAGGATGCCGCTGGTTGCATTCTCTATTCAGCGGAGAAGGCAACACAGATGGCCTTGCAGGCGATTCAGTGTCTAGGGGGGAATGGTTATATAAATGAATTTTCCACAGGCCGACTTTTGCGTGATGCTAAGCTTTATGAAATTGGCGCAGGCACCAGTGAAATAAGACGTATGCTTATCGGTCGTGAGTTATTTGGTGAAACGGGCTGAATAATTGTATGAAAATCGGCTAAATATAAATTATTTATTAAAAATAGAATCAAAATCTGCGTTTGTTAAGGATTTATTAACCATTATTAAGGATTATTCGCAAATATTTTTAGTATGTGTAATATTGGGACGTTTTAATGAATAATAAAGGCAAAGAAAATAATCAACAAAATATAGAATTATTGCAAATAGCTGATAATGCGGCAAGATTTTTAAAGACATTAGCAAATTCTAATAGATTAATAATTTTAGGGAAACTTGTGAAGGGTGAATGTTGTGTAGGTGATCTTGAAAAAGATCTCAATATTTCCCAATCTGCGTTGTCGCAACATCTAGGCAGAATGCATGCGGAAGGCATTCTGAGTAGGCGTAGAGAAAGTCAGCAAATTTTTTATTCTATTCTTGATAATCGCGTTGGTGTGTTTCTTAAAATAACAAGTGAACTTTTTGCATAAGTAATAGCCAATAGCTACATTGGTTTTTTTGTGATGTAGCTGATTTGGTTTTGCGGAATACTTATATTAAAATATAATAATATTTTAATATAATGGTAATTCATTACTTATCATGTCTCTATTTTTCCGTTGTGTGATAACACAGTGGCAATGGGTTTTGTTTTTGGAAACTCAGAAAAAATAATCATCAGTATTACTGTGAATGGCACACTTAGGAACATTCCGGCAACTCCCCAAATGCTTCCCCAGACGGCCAATGATAACATCACCACCAATGGGCTTAGGTTGAGGGAATTTCCCATTAATCTCGGTTCAATTATATTTCCCAAAACAACTTGAATAAAGCCCAGAGATGTTATGATAATGAGGAACGGCGTAAAAGTAGGAAATTGTACGAGGCTAAGGAGTGCCGGGAATAGTACGGCGAGCATTGATCCAACTGTTGGAATATAATTCAGCAGGAAGATAATGAAGGCCCAGAAACTTGCATAATCGACATCATTTAAAATGAGCACAATATAACAGGCGCCCCCTGTGAGCATGCTGACAAATGTCTTTATGGCAACATATGTTTCAATTTTTATGGAAACAGTGCTAATGATTTCTTCAACAGTATGCTCGTGTTTTGACCCTTTCAGGAGTGCCGCAAGCTTAGTTTTAAAACTGGCCTGTTCAAGAAATATAAAAAGAACATAAATAAGTATCAGGCCTGCGTTGCCGGCAATACCAGCCATCGTTCCTGCAATGTTACTGATAAACGGCCTAAGGTCTATTTGGCTGATTAGCTGAGTGAAGTTAGGTTGGTTTTCTATACCTAGAAGCACATATATTCGGTCAGATAGTTTGAGTAAATTTTCCTGATAAACTGGAGCCGCTGCCTTAACATCAGCAATATTATTACCGATCATATCAACCAATAAATAAAGTGCTGTGATCATTGTTAGTAATGCAGCAATAAAGCAGATGACTTTAGGAAGGGTATGGTTTTTAATTTTTATCATGTGATAATAATCGGCTAGCGTATTTATCAGGTACCAAATAACGACGCTTATAAGGAATGGAACGATCAGGTCACGCCCGATAACCATAATATAAACGGTAAGAGTAATTAGTCCTAATCCGCCTGCATAAGATAAAACACCCATTTTTCGCCTCATTGTCTTAATAATATTAAAGGGATTGTTGTGCCTTAACTGATAAAGGTCAAGTCATTAATAGTTGCAATTGATCTATTAATCAGTGAAAGTGAATTAAATGAGAGTAGGAGACTTAAAATGAAAAAACTTTTTATAGGATTGTTGGTTATTGTGGCGATTGGGGCAGGGGGATTGTATTATTTATCTTCAAATGCTGGCGACATGATTAGAGATGGCGTTGTTACTTATGTTCCGCCAGTGATTGGGGCGGAGGTTAAGCTAGCAAAGGTTGATCTTGACCCTGCGAATGGTGCGGCTTCCTTAAGTGGTCTTGTGATTGGAAACCCTGAAGGGTTTAAATCAGAGCATGCCTTTAAAATTGATAATATGAGCTTGAAGCTTGATATTGCCAGCCTGACATCGGATGTTATTCATATTAATGAAATTCGTCTTGATGCACCGGATATGATTTATGAGATAGGTACCAAGGGCAATAATATCAGTAAAATTCAGCAAAATGTTGATGATTATGTGGCAGGTTTAGGCTTAGAAAGTAGCGAGGGTGAGCTTAAATATATTATTGACCATGTCTATATTAACGGTACAAAAGTAAAAA
>JAESUD010000125.1 GCA_016763335.1 Emcibacteraceae bacterium
AAATTATTTGATGCATTATAAGCCAAGTGGGCAGTTTAAAACGGCTTCATAATTAAGTTTTTAATATCCGTCTGGGTTCTTTGACTGCCAATTCCATGCGTCACGGACCATATCGTTTAAATCTTTTGTTGCTTGCCAACCAAGCTCGTCTTTAGCGAGGGTTGGGTCGGCGTAACAGCTCGCGATATCACCTTCGCGCCTTGGAGCAATTTTATAAGGAATTTTGATATCATTTGCTTTTTCAAAGCTCTTTATCATATCAAGAACACTGTAACCTTTTCCTGTGCCTAGATTATAAGTGACAAGGCCGGGGTCTTTATTAAGCTTATCTAACGCTTTTAAATGCCCGTTAGCCAGATCAACCACATGAATATAATCACGAACCCCGGTACCATCCGGTGTTGGGTAATCATCGCCGAAAACGGATAATTGCTTGAGTTTTTCTGCGGCAACCTGTGTGATATAGGGCATAAGATTATTGGGGGTACCATTTGGATCTTCACCGATCAGGCCGCTTTCATGGGCACCAACCGGATTGAAATATCTTAAGCGGGCAATATTCCATTTATTATCTGATTTATAAAGATCCGCCAGCATTTGTTCGATCATCAGTTTTGATGTGCCGTAAGGATTGGTTGTGCCGCCGGTGGGGGCATTTTCGTTAATTGGTACGGTTTTTGGATCACCGTAAACGGTCGCAGATGAGCTAAAAACAAGCGTTTTAACATTTGCTTTTTTCATGGCTTCGCAAAGGATAGCCGTGCCGCCGACATTGTTATCATAATATTCAAGTGGTTTTTCGGTGCTTTCACCAACCGCTTTTAACCCGGCAAAATGAATGACGGCATCAAAATTGTTTTTCGTAAATAATTTACCCAGACCGTCGCTATCGCGAATATCCATTTCGGTAAAATTAAGTTCGTTAATTCCGGTAATGTTTATGACCCGGTTTAACGATTCCGGTGATGAATTACACAAATTATCAATAACAGTAACTTTGTGTCCCGCCTCAAGAAGCAACAAAACTGTATGACTACCGATATAACCAGTGCCACCTGTGACCAGGATATTCATTTATTTTCCCATTATTATTACTTTTAGATATTTTAAGGACTATATATTAATTAAGTGTTTGTAGAACACAGAAAGTTTACTTGCCTGTAACATTTAAAAAGGTGTAATTCAGTAAAATGACATTTCGCAATATTTTGCAATATATTTTTGTAACATTTCTAATCACATTATTCGCTTCTGGCTATAGTGTTGCGGAAGTGGTTCGCACTGATTTATCAAAGATTGAAATGCGTGCTGACCATAGTTCTGTTTCTGCGGGGGATAATTTTTATATTGTTATTGAATTAACCCCCGATATGGGCTGGCATGCTTATTGGGAAAATCCTGGTGATGCTGGGCTTAAGCTAGAAATGAAATGGGATTTGCCGCCCGGTGTTGAAATCGGTGATTTACAGTTTACAACGCCGCATTTAATTCCGTTCGAGGAAATAGCTTCGTACGGTTACGACGGTAAAGTGACGATCATTGCCGAGGCAAGTGTTTCCGAAAATATAGATGTTTCAGAATTGAATATTGTCGGGGAAGCTTTTTGGTTGATATGTTCGGATGCGCTATGTGTGCCGCAAGATACGACGATTGGCGTAAAGCTATCTGTCGGCGAAAGCATTATTGACCAACGTATGGATGCGGTTGTGCAATTGGCTAAAGCGGATATGCCGATTGTTGCAAATTGGCAGAGTGAATTTTATAGCGACGGCGAAAATTTTATAGTTAAAAGTAGCATACCTGATCAATATCCGGTGATTGAAAGTGCTTATCTGTTTCCCCATACGGAGGGGATGATGGAAAATATTTATACACAGGATTTGTCATTTGTTAATGGTGAAATAATTGGCCGATTTAAAAATGCTTATGGGTATGTGGATAACGAAGAATTTAAGTTTCTACTCACATTTAAAACCGGTGAAGGCGCGGAACTTGCTTATTTTCTAAGTGCAAAAAAGTCAATTACTCCCATTACAGAACCGCGTCAGGTAATACCTGAATTAAATATGCAAGCCGTTTCAGATATTAATCTTGGTATGGCCTTATTATTTTCCTTCCTTGGCGGGTTGATTTTAAACTTGATGCCATGTGTGTTTCCCATTTTAAGTTTAAAAGCCATGAGCGTTGTCGGGTTAGCGAATAAAGAGCCTTCTGAAGCTCGTTTGAGCGGCTTACTCTATACCGGGGGCGTTATGGTATGTTTCGGCCTAATCGGGGCGTTGGTGCTGGTGTTAAGTGCCACAGGCCTCGCTGTTGGCTGGGGGTTTCATATGCAATTGCCAATTGTCAATTTCATCCTTGGTCTTTTGATGATTGTGATTGCGTTAAACTTGTTTGGAGTTTTCGAATTTGGCAGGGGATTAACTGGATTGGGACAAGGATTGATTGCAAATGACAACACAGATAAGAATAAACTGAGACGAAACACTTTCTTTACCGGCTTTCTTGCGGTCGTTGTTGCGACACCGTGTACAGCGCCATTTATGGCTGGGGCACTTGGCTTTGCATTTATCGAGGGTGGCATAAGTGCCATGCTGGTTTTCTTATTGCTCGGTTTTGGTTTGGCATTCCCATATTTGCTTATCTGTTATATTCCCGGCGTTAGACATATTTTTCCCAAACCCGGTTCGTGGATGGAAAATATGAAAAATATTCTCGGTTTTCCAATGCTTGCAACGGCTGTCTGGCTTTTCTGGATATTAGGTAATCAGATTGGCGTAGATGCAATGGCGTTATGCGTGATTGCGAGCGTATTGCTGAGTTTCGCCTTATGGGGTTTTTGGAAGAAACACATAACTTGGAAAATTGCTTCAATATTATGTGTGCTTGGTGTGGGTTATATTGCCGTGCAAATTAACGACATGGATGCTGGGCAGAATATACCGCAAAGTGACAAGGGTGAGCTTGAGACAGTTGATTATAGTTCAGACGAATTATTGAATTTACTTGGTCAGAAAAAATCTGTTTTTGTTTACTTTACAGCAGACTGGTGCGTTACCTGTAAATTGAATGAGCGTATTGCTTTATCAAAACCCGACGTAAATAATGCGTTTAAAGCGAAAAATATAACTGTAATGAAGGGCGATTGGACAAACCAAAATCCCGATATTACAAGGACTTTACGCAAATATGGGCGAATTGGCGTCCCGCTATATTTATATTTCCCAAGCGGCGCGAGTTTTGATAGCCCGGTTATTTTACCGCAAATCTTAACGCCAAACATTGTGATTGAAGCGTTGTAGATTAATTTTAGCTGTTATCAGCCGATAAAGAAGCTTGCATGATTAAAGTTTAAGCCATAATTCATTTTTCCGTACCGCAATAAAAACATTATTTGACATACATCAATGACATTCAAACTATTTTTTATAAAGTTTACCCTTAAGTAGGGGAATATTATTTAAGTTTGTAGGTGGTAGCATGAGTCTTGAAGAAAATAATGGAGGATTGCCTTCGAAAATAATTATGATGAATCGGATGATTCTTAATAGTTCTCGTGTTACGCAGGAGCTAAATCGGCGTTTGAAACAAAAATTAAATTTATCGATTGCAAAATTTGAAGCATTAATTGCCATCGAAAATGCCACGGATAACGCTATAACAATGAGCAACCTTTCTAAAGAGTTGCAAGTTTCAAATGCTAATATCACAGGTTTGACAACGAGACTTCAAGCGGATGGTCTCATTCAAAAGGCCCCCCTTGCTTCGGATCGTCGCATTTACAGTGTTTCTTTAACTGAAAAAGGCCAACTAAAATTAGAAAAAGCGGTTGAAAAGCATGGTGCTTGGATGAAAGAATTAATGGCCTGTGTGGAAAATAATGAAGTGGATTTTATGAATGGTTTTCTTGATAAGTTTGATCATCAAATAGAATTTTTTTCTAACAAACGTGGAGCGTAACTAAGGTTAATCAGTTAGGTCATCCCATAGCTCTTTCACTTTATTAAAAAATCCGGATGCTTCCGGGCTAACATTATCGCCACACTGATCGGCGAACGCTCTTAACATTTGTTTTTGTTTCTTGTTAAGATTAACCGGTGTTTCGACACGTACTTCGATAACCATATCACCAAAGATATCCCTGTTGATAATAGGCATACCTTTACCAGGAATTTTAAATCTTTTGCCAGTTGGTGTACCAGCTGTAATTTTCACGTCTGCTTTTTTGCCACCAACCGTTGGAATTTCAACTTTCCCGCCTAGGGTTGCCGTTGTCATGGGGATAGGAACTTCACAGTAAACTGTTGCGCCGTCTCTTTGAAATATCGGGTGATATTCAATTTCTATGAAAATGTATAAATCACCGCTCTGTCCGCCTCTTGCGCCAGCTTTTCCTTCGCCAGTTAGCCTTATACGAGTGCCTTCTTCAACACCTGCGGGAATTTTAACATCCAGTGTTTTGTGTTTATTCTTTTTACCACTCCCGTGACAATCATTACACGGATTTTCAATAACCAATCCTTGTCCCTGACAGCTTGGACATGTTCTTTCGACCATAAAGAACCCTTGTTGGCTTCTCACTTTGCCGATGCCATTACAGGTGGTGCATGCTGATGGCTTTGTGCCGTCTTCAGAACCGCTTCCATCGCATGTATTACAAGGAATTTCAGTAGGGATTTTAATTTTTTCAGATTTTCCGTGAAAGGCATCTTCCAACGTAATCGTTAAATTATAGCGTAGGTCGGCACCACGGCTAGACGCGTTTGGGTCTCTACGGCGTCCGCCGCCCATACCGAACAGGTCTTCAAATATGTCAGAAAACCCGGAACTCTCAAAGCCGTGAAAGCCACCGCCGCCACCGCCCGTACCACCATTTTCAAAGGCGCTATGACCAAATTGATCATAAGCGGCGCGTTTTTGCGTGTCTTTGAGAATTTCGTATGCTGCGCTGACTTCTTTGAATTTGTTTTCAGCGGCGTTGTCGCCAGGGTTTTTATCCGGGTGATATTGCATGGCGAGCTTACGGTAGGCGGATTTGAGTGTTGCCGCATCGGCAGAACGGTCGACACCTAATGTTTCGTAATAATCCTGTTTTGACATATAACTACCCGGTAAGCTTCTTTATGAAAATAATTGCGCTACATTTACATAAGTAGCGCAATTATAATTTTTACAAACGAACTTCGCTCGATTATTTCTTGTCTTCGTCAACTTCTTCAAAGTCAGCGTCAACAATATCATCATCTGCTTCTTCGGCTTGTGTGGCAGCTTTATCAGCGGTTGCAGCGTCGTCGCCGCCAGCCTGATCACTATAGACCACTTCACCAAGCTTCATTGCCGCTTGTTCAAGTGTTGTTGTGGTAGATGAAATTGCTTCCACGTCATCGCCTTCAAGCGCAGTACGTACGGCAGTTACAGCTTCCTCGATGGCAGTTTTATCGTCTTCTTCAAGCTTTTCGCCATGTTCTTTTAATTGACCCTCAATGGTATGGGCAAGTGATTCAGCTTTGTTTTTCGCATCAACCATTTCACGACGTTTTTTATCATCTTCCGCGTTGGCTTCGGCTTGCTTAATCATGTCTTCAATATCAGAATCGCTTAGTCCGCCTGATGCTTGAATTTGAACATTATGCTCTTTGCCAGTGCCTTTATCCTTGGCTGATACGTTAACGATACCGTTCGCATCAATATCAAAGATCACTTCAATCTGTGGTACGCCGCGTGGTGCTGCGGGAATACCAACCAGATCAAACTGGGCTAGATATTTATTATCAGCGGCCATTTCACGTTCGCCTTGATAAACGCGAATTGTAACAGCGGACTGATTATCTTCGGCAGTTGAGAATGTTTGTGATTTTTTTGTCGGGATTGTTGTGTTGCGGTCAATCAAGCGTGTGAATGCGCCACCAAGTGTTTCAATGCCAAGTGAAAGTGGTGTTACATCAAGAAGAAGAACGTCTTTAACATCGCCCTGAAGCACACCTGCCTGAATAGCAGCGCCCATGGCAACGACTTCATCAGGGTTAACACCCTGATGCGGGTCTTTACCAAAAAACTCTTTCACGGTTTCAACAACTTTAGGCATACGGGTCATACCACCAACAAGCACTACTTCATCAATTTCTGCAGGTGTTAGACCAGCATCCTTAAGGGCTGCTGCACATGGTTTTATTGTGCGTTTAAGCAGATCAGCAACCAATGCTTCAAGTTTAGCGCGTGTAAGTTTTAACGTTAAATGCTTAGGGCCAGACGCATCAGCCGTGATGAACGGTAAGTTAATTTCTGTTTGTGTGGTGCTTGAAAGTTCAATTTTAGCTTTTTCAGCAGCTTCTTTAAGACGTTGTAAGGCCATTTTATCAGATTTAAGATCAATGCCGTTTTCTTTCTTAAATTCAGCAACGAGATATTCAACAAGCAGCATATCGAAATCTTCACCGCCGAGGAAGGTATCACCGTTGGTTGATTTTACTTCGAATACGCCGTCGCCGATCTCAAGAATGGATACGTCGAATGTACCGCCACCAAGGTCATAAACAGCAATTGTTTTGCCTTCGTTTTTATCAAGGCCGTAAGCAAGCGCAGCAGCTGTAGGTTCGTTGATGATACGCAAAACTTCAAGACCTGCAATTTTGCCGGCATCTTTCGTCGCTTGGCGTTGTGCATCATTAAAGTAAGCAGGAACAGTAATAACCGCTTGTGTTACTTCTTCACCTAGATACTGTTCTGCAGTTTCTTTCATTTTTTGCAGGATAAGAGCAGAAACCTGTGAAGGGCTCATTTTTTCACCGCGGGTTTCTATCCATGCATCATTGGTGTCCGACTTGATAATTTTATAAGGCACCATTTCAATATCTTTTTTGGTGGCCGGATCATCAAATGAACGTCCAATAAGGCGTTTGATAGCAAAAAGAGTATTTTCTGCGTTGGTAACAGACTGACGTTTCGCAGCCATGCCAACTAATTTTTCTCCGTCCTCTAGAAAGGCAACCATTGAAGGTGTCGTACGACTACCTTCTGCATTCTCAATAACCTTTGGTTTTGCGCCATCCATAATCGAAACACATGAATTTGTCGTTCCTAAATCAATGCCAATAACTTTAGCCATATTATCCTCGTTTTATCTAATCACCGATACCAAGTCATTTATGCCCGAGGCACCGGTATTTTCATTAATATGTTGTGCGCTTTTTGCGCTTAACTCATGATGCTTATATAGGGGCGTTTTTCGTGACTGCAAGGTTTATTTGCGAAGTTTCTTGTTTTTTTAAAAATTGCCATAAACTTGTTGTCTAATATAGACGTTCAAACTATAAATATTGAGAAAATAATATGTTATGTAAGGAACTATTGTGAAAAAGATTTTAGCCAGTTTATTAATCCTGATTTGTACACCTTTTGCATCCTTTGCCCAATCAAGCGATATTGTCGTTTCGGGTGAATGGGCGCGTCCTATTTTAATTGCGGGACGCCCGGGAAGTGCATATTCTCATATTGAAAATACTGGCAGTGAAGATGATAAACTAGTCATGGTAACATCTTCCGTATCACCGCGACTTGAAATTCATGAGCACACGATGACGGATGGTGTGATGAAGATGGGGAAAGTTGATGGGATTGTTGTGCCAGCGGGTGGAAGTGTCGATTTAAAACCAGGCGGTTATCATATAATGATATTTGATAGCATTAAAAAATATGCAACCGGTGAAGAAATCGATTTAAAGCTTACCTTCGAAAAATCCGGCGTGATTGAGAAAACCGTGACGGTTTTCTCAAAATCACCAAACTAATAGAAAAAATGAAATTATGCTTTTGTATCAACGTGCGGTTTATTGTTGCCGCCCTTTGATACGCCGACCATTGCCGGACGAAGTAAACGTTCTTTGATTTTATAACCGGTTTGCATTACTTGTATGATGGTGCCGTCCGGATCATCTGTTTCAGATTCAAACATAGCCTGATGGTGGTTATGATCAAATGTTTCACCCTTAGGGTCAATTCTAATAATTCCGTGACGCTGAAAAATATTATTCAGCTCGCGGTCTGTCATTTTTACGCCTTCAATCAGGTTTTTAACACTATCCTGAAGTCCCCCTTCATCGGGAAGGGTTTCCAGTGCTCTGCTTAAACTGTCATTAATTGCCAGCATATCACGGGCAAAATTTGTAACGGCATAATTGGCAGTATCAGCTTTTTCTTTTTCAGAACGGCGCCTGACATTTTCTGTTTCTGCTACCGCGCGCAGTAGTTTGTCACGAAGATCATTAATTTCATCTTCGGCAACACTAAGCGGTGTAACTTCGTCTGTGGCTTGTTCCTGTTCTGAGTTGTCTAATTGATCCACGAGCTCTTCTTCAGGGTTTGTGTGCTCTTCTTTATCATTATTTTCAGTCATTAGAGTATTTTTCCAATAATTTTTGCAGTATAATCTACCAAAGGAATGATCCGCGCGTAATTTAACCTTGTTGGTCCGATGACGCCAATCACACCGAGTAAATTGTTTTTCTCATCCATATATGGTGCAGCGATAACAGATGAACCGGAAAGAGAAAAGAGATTATTTTCAGAACCAATAAAAATTCTCACTCCTTCGGCGTCTTTTGCCAGCCCAAGTAGCTCTATCAGGTCTTTTTTACGTTCTAAATCACCGAAAAGTAATCTAATGCGCTCTAGATCTTCTTTGGCTTCTAGATCTTCGAGTAAATTTGCCTGTCCGCGCACAATAAGCGATTCTCGTGTAATTTTTTTAGAATCTTTTCTGGCCCCGCTCCACACGGCTAAACCTTGTTCAACAATATTTTGTGTCAAGCTGTCGAGTTCGGCTTCATGAATGTTGATTTCTTTTTCGATCTGATCACGGGCTTCCTCGAAACTACGATTTTGTAATTTTGAGTTAATATAGTTGGCAGCCTGAATTAATGCCGAAGTCGTAATGCCAAGCGGGATATCGATAAGGCGGTTTTCCACGACGTCACCATCACTGACGAGCACAACAAGGGCCCGGCCCGGACTGATCATGACAAATTCAATATGTTTTAAAGGTTTGTTCTTTTTGGGAGCCATAACCATACTGGCGCAGCGTGACAGGCCGGAAAGCATACTGGTCGCCTGTATAAGAATATCTTCCATGCGCTGGCCGTTATTTTTACACTGAATTTCAATTTCATTGCGTTCTTTTTTACTTAAATTCCCAACTTCGAGCATACCGTCAACAAATAACCTTAGTCCGATTTCAGTAGGAATGCGCCCGGCTGAAGTATAAGGCGAATAAATAAGGCCGCTTTCTTCGAGGTCGGCCATAACGTTTCTTACTGACGCGGGAGAAAGAGGGGTTTGAATTTTTTTGAAAGCGTGCGTGATCCTACCGGTTCACCTGTCATAATATAGGCGTCGACAATTTGGCGGAATATTTCCCGTGATCTATCATTCAATATATTCATCATATGCTCTTTAGATAATGTAAGTACGGTAAGGGGTGAGGTCAACGGCTGCTACTCAAAATAAATTATTGTAAAGGAAGCTTGACACAATTAAATAAATTAAATATGTAAAGGTAACTTGACAAAATAAAGAGAATTTGAAGATGAGTAATTTTACATATAAAGAAATAAAAAATAAAAAAATATATCTTTGGGAGTTTTGGCCGCCGATGATTGTTTATATGGTTTGGGTATTTATCGTCCCAGAGATATTAGATAAAATTGGCGACGGTTGGTGGGCAGTTCCACTGACATTGTCTCAAATTATTCCCTTGGTATTTGTTGCACGAGCAATGATACGTTTCGTTGATAGGTGCGATGAACTCATGAAACTTGTGTATATGAAAAGCGCTGTTACCTCACTTATTATTTTCACGTTTGTTTGTATGGGCTACGGTTTTCTTGAGTTTAGAGGGTACCCGTCTATTCCTTTGTTCCTGATCGGGACTATTGTAATTCCCGTCTACTTTATGTCGGTTTTTATAATCAGAAAGAAGTTGGATGGAAAATAAGTTGCGAGAATTACGTAAAAATAAAAATTGGTCACAAGCCGATTTAGCAGAAGTTCTTGGCGTATCCAGACAAACTATTAACACTATTGAAAATGGTAAATACGACCCTAGCTTGCCGCTCGCTTTTAAAATTTCAAAGCTATTTAGTCAAAAAATAGAGGATATCTTTATTTCGGATGAAAAATAGAATTTCAAGTTCCTCTATTTTGTAGCAAATAAATAAGATTGGATGTAAAACGATTGCGAAGAAAATATAAACCATGGAGAATATTATGAGACCATCCGGCCGCAGTGCGGATCAAATGCGTGAATTATCAATGGAACTCGGTTTTTCCAAATATGCTGAAGGCTCTTGTCTGATTAAATTTGGTGATACACACGTCCTTTGTACGGCGACACTTGAAACTAAAGCACCGCCTTTTTTAAGAGGGAGCGGTAAAGGATGGGTCACTGGTGAATATGGTATGTTACCCCGTTCAACCCATGGCAGAATGGGACGGGAAGCCGCGCGCGGCAAACAATCCGGACGTACTCAGGAAATACAGCGCCTTATCGGTCGGTCATTAAGAGCCGCGGTTGACATGGAAGCATTGGGCGAATGTCAAATCCGCATCGATTGTGATGTGATACAGGCAGACGGCGGGACCAGGACAGCGTCAATTTCAGGGGGCTACGTCGCGCTTTACCAATGTTTGCAAAAAATGGTCGAGGACGGAATTCTTAAAGAAATTCCGATCAAACATGAGGTGGCCGCTGTTTCTTGTGGAATTTATAAAGGTCAACCTGTACTTGATTTAGATTATGATGAAGACAGTAATGCGGAAACGGATGCCAATTTTGTTATGACGGCTGTCGGACAAATAATTGAAGTTCAAGGAACCGCTGAAGAAGAACCATTTAGCGAGGAAGAGCTGCTGCGCATGATGCGTTTGGCAAGAATGGGTGTTGAACAGATTACCAAATTACAGCGTAAAACGTTGGGTTTATAAAAATGGCGCGGAAGTTTTCTGAAAATAAATTGGTTGTCGCTAGCCATAATGAAGGCAAAGTGAGAGAGATAAGAGAGCTTCTTGCCCCGTTTGGCGTTAAGGTTTATTCGTCGGCTGAGCTTAAACTTTCCGAGCCTATAGAGGACGGAGAGACATTTTGCGAGAATGCCGAAATAAAATCAAAATCGGCAACTGGGGAATGCGGGCTTGTCTCGCTTGCCGATGACAGTGGGTTGGTCGTGCCGTCACTTGGCGGCATACCCGGAATTCATTCGGCACGTTACGCCATAAACCCGGATACATCAGAACGTGATTTTGATTATGGTATGGAACGTTTACATAATGAGCTAGGTGATAATGAAAGGCGGGCATATTTTGCTTGCGCGTTATCGCTCGCCTGGCCGGACGGACATGTAGAAACATTTGAAGGGCAGGTTCATGGTGAATTGATTTGGCCACTTCGCGGTGATAACGGCTTTGGTTATGATCCAATGTTTGTGGCCGATGGACATAAGGACAGCTTTGGTGAAATGGCGGCAGCTGAAAAACATGCTATAAGCCATAGAGCCAACGCTTTTAAGAAATTAATCGATGCATGCTTTAGACCCTAAAAATATATCCATATATGTTCATTGGCCTTTTTGTCTGTCAAAATGTCCGTATGTGATTTTAACAGCCATGTGCGTGAAAAAATTAACGAAGCGGAAATGGCTTCTGCATTACTCAGTGAAATTGATTATTATGCTGAGCTTGTGGGAAAGCGCGCGGTAAAAAGTATCTTTTTTGGTGGCGGTACGCCGTCGTTAATGTCAGCAAAAACCGTGGAAAATGTTATTGGACGAATTTCAGATAAATTTGAGCTTTCAAAAAATATTGAAATCACCCTTGAAGCAAACCCAACCAGTGTTGAGGCGAGTAAATTTGCTGGTTTTTCTGCGGCAGGCGTTAACCGCGTTTCCCTCGGAATACAGGCATTAAATGACCATGATTTAAAGGCATTGGGGCGTGAACATTCTGTGAATGAAGCACTAGAAGCCATTGAATTATCACAAAAATATTTTAAAAGGTCCAATTTCGATTTGATTTATGCTCGCATGGGGCAAACGATTGATCAATGGCAATCAGAACTTTTGCAGGCAATTGATATGGCAAATGGTCATCTATCGCTATATCAACTCACTATTGAGCGTGGAACGCCTTTCTACGGAAAATGGAAAAAGGGGGAGCTTATTATTCCGGATGAAGATGCATCAGCGGAGATGTTTGAGTTAACCAACCAGATCTGTGCTGAGGCTGGATATCCGGCTTATGAAGTTTCTAATTATGCGCGGCCGGGCGATGAAAGTCGGCATAATCTTACTTATTGGCAATATCAGGATTATATTGGGGTCGGGGCGGGCGCGCACGGGCGCATTACGGTTGACCGGCAAACTTGCGCAACTGAACAAAACAAGAAACCTGAAACATGGTTAAAGGCAGTCAGAAACAAAGGTCATGCAACAAAAGTAATGGAGCCGCTGGATAAAAAAATGATGGCGGAAGAAATGATCATGATGGGGCTGCGTTTGACGCAGGGTATTGGGTATCATGATTTTAAAACGCGTATCGGTGCGCCGATCGAGGATTTTATTGCTGTGGATCAATGGGATTTGCTGAAATCTCAAGGTTTCTTCTCGGAAGATTTTCCAGATCGACTTCAATTGTCAGAGAAGGGGCGCCCCCTGTTAAACCAAATACTGGGTCGAATTTTGGCGTAAAATCCATAGGTAGGTCCACATAAAGTGGCCTTTCATCCTCGACAAAGCTTTTTGGTGCGGCTTCGATTTTTACAAATGCGTCTGTTGTTACCTCATAAACCGCAAGCCCTCGTTCAACCAAACCTGATCTATGAAAGCGAAAAATACCGTCAAGGCCGTTAAACCCGTCGGGATTTGTCAAGATGCGGCGGGAAAATGTCGGGGCGCGCTGGGTTCTTACAATATTTGCAATAAGTGCCATGGCATCATAACCAAGGGTAACAATGCGCGGGGGTGTTTTGGAGAAATCACGTTGATAACGGGCAATAAATGCATTTGCTACATCATCTTCGGGGGCGGCAAACCACCCGCCTTGCAACTGTGGTTCATTAAACAGCATCGGGTCTTGCCATAAGCCGGTACCGAGGACTTTTACTTTGGTTAAGTCTATTTCATAATAAGAGAGAAGAGGGGCTATTGAACCA
>JAESUD010000010.1 GCA_016763335.1 Emcibacteraceae bacterium
GAAGCAGATAAAAATAGGTTAACAGCGACAGTTGAAGCTAAACATTTTGAGCTTTCTAATTATATAAATTCCATTCAAGAAGATATTCACCTAATTGCAAGCAATCCTAATAGTTTAGTTGCCTTAAACATGTTTAATATTGGATTCAATGAATTTGGATCAAATGCTATGCAAAAACTGCAACAAGAATATATTATTGATAGCCCTAGGGGTATTGGGTTTAAGTGGAAATATGATGGCGTTGATGATGGCACAAAATATTCAAAAGCACATATTGAATTTCATCCTTGGTTTAGAGAACTACAACAAACGCGCGGTTATTATGATGTTTTTCTAATTAATCCAAACGGAGACGTTGTTTATAGCGTATTTAAAGAGAATGATTTTTCTACTAATTTAAATACTGGAAAGTGGAAAGATACAGACCTTGCCAATATTTATAAAGATGCAATCCAGTCAATCAATAATGATAATGTCTTTTTTTCCGATTTTGAATCATACGGCCCCAGTATGGGAGCGGCCGCAAGTTTTATAGCTACTCCTATTTTAAATGATGGCGGTAGCATTCAAGGTATTTTAATGTTCCAAATGCCTATTAGCAGAATAAATCATATTATACAAAATACGGATGGTTTGGGCAGAACTGGGAAAACATATATTGTTTCTGAAAAGTATATCATAGATGCTAAGGCCGCAACTCAAAATACAATGAAATCTATAAATTTGAACTTTGGTATTAATGAGGGGGAAAATCACGAAAGTCAATTGAGAACCCTGAAAGATCAAGCCGGAACTGAACTCTTGGCTGCATTTAAACCATTTTATGTGTTTGATAAGAAATGGTTTGTTATTAGTACAATTGAATATAGTGAATTAAATGAGCCTATTAACATTATGGCTAAAGACATGATTATGGCTGCGATGAGTGTCATGATAATATTATCTCTTTTGGTGTTGTTTTTTGCAAAAAAATTAACCAAGCCTTTGGAAGATATGGTTCAGGCTATGAGCTCTCTCGCTTCCGGTAAAACTAGTATTTCTATCCCCCATAAAACAAGGTTGGATGAAATGGGTGTTATGGCGAAAGCTCTTGAAATATTTCAAAAAACGGCCTTTGAACAGATTAAACTAGATCAACGCGCTGAGGCGGCTGAATTATATACAAAAGAATTAAAGAAAGTTAATGATAAAATATCAAGAACGAATGAGGAGCTTGAGCAGTTTGCCTATGTTGCGTCACATGATTTAAAAGCACCTTTACGTGGAATTGATAACCTTGCTAGTTTTATTCGCGAGGATCTAGGGGATAATCTTGATGAAGAGACATTGAAAAATTTTGATCTTTTACAAAACCGCATTATACGGATGGAAAGGTTGTTAGATGATTTACTTGCTTATTCACGATCAGATAGGGGTGACTTTAAGGTAGAAACTGTTGAATTATCTGCACTCTTTGATGATATTAAAGATTTGTTATGTCTTCCAGAAAAATTTAAAATTTGTATAAATGGGGCAAAAGGAAAAATTGATACTTTGACTACTCCTCTTAAACAAATTTTATTAAATGTTATAAGTAATGGCATTAAGCATCATGACCGCGACGATGGGGTCGTTACAGTTAATATTGATCAAAATGATGATGGTTTTGTTAAGTTTTCTATTACGGATGATGGTCCCGGAATCCCTGAGGAATTTCATACGAAGATTTTTCAAATGTTTCAAACATTGAAAAGGCGAGACGAAGTTGAAAGTAGTGGAATGGGACTTGCGATTGCTAAGAAAATTATTGTTTCGTTGAATGGTGAGATTAATGTTTTCTCCAAATCAATTGAAAGAGGGACACGGTTTGAAATTTTGTGGCCTAAAAATTTAACGGCTAATCAAAACTAATAACTATTTTGTTCTAATTTTTTAGAATGATCTTGGTTCAATTATTAATTTATCTAAATTTTATTTTGCAATTGCTAGAAGGGGGTTAAAATGAATAACGAAATTCAAATTCTTGTGGTTGAAGATGATGATGTTGACATTATGGGAATTAAAAGAGCCATAAGAAAAATGAAAATAGCCAACCCTTTATGTGTTGCAAATGATGGAATTGAGGCATTAGAAATTTTACGAGGAGAGAAAAAGGGATTATCAATCGAGAAACCGACCTTGGTTCTTCTTGATTTAAATATGCCAAGAATGGGCGGTATCGAATTTCTTCAAAATATACGTAATGATGATAAGTTGCGTTCGTTAATTGTTTTCGTACTAACTACTTCTGCTGATGAGCGTGATATTTGTGCGGCATATGAAGAAAATATTGCTGGATATATTGTCAAAAAACGAACAGAAGAAACCCTTTTCGAAGCCCTTAAAATGCTTGAAGTCTATTGGCGCATAATAGAAGTGCCATAATAAAACAATTAAGTTTTACATTGTTTTATTATGCGCATTAACCACTTAATTGCCTGACTTTATATTTTCTCCACCAAATCATTAGCCCTGTAATGCCGAGGGCTGTAACCGCAATACCCGTGAAGAAAATAATTATCCGGCCAAACCAGCCAAAGGCTTTGCCAGAATGCAGAGGGTACTGCCATAATAAAAATACGTCGCCAGCACTGCCGGAAGAATAATGAAAATCGTCAAGTATATTTCCGGACTTGGCATCCACTGCTATAAAGCGGCGGCCAAATGTATCAATATCATGACTTTCATCATACCCCCTGAACAAATACAGACCTTGCCACGGAAAATAGGTTGCCATATCAAGCGCGTTTTCATTGTGTGCCCGGGCTATATCTGCTGCTTTCTCAAAAGAAACAACAGGTGAATAAAGTGGGGTCTTTAAATAGGGTGCTCGCGCGTTGTACCGTGGAGTTATAGGGGATACCCATTCCATAGTATGTATAATAGTCTCAGTCCAGTTTAAATAAAGACCAGATACAGAAATAATAAGTGTAACGGGAAAAAGCCAAAGGCCGATTGCCCGGTGCAACCTAAATGTAAATTTATAAGTGTTTTTTGAATTGTGAACGGTAAAACTGCGTTTCCATTTAGCGAGGTTTGGAAAAGACAGGATTGCTGCAATAAAATGGTCAATGAACCATAATAATGAAATTAAGCCAAGAAACCATACCATGGGGGTCCTAATAGAAGGTCAATATGTAATTGATAGATCAGGCCCATTATGTGATTTCTGTCAAACTGAATTGAACCAAAATCCCTGCTTCCAAGAACTTCTCCAGTATAGGGGTTAACAAAGATCTCGAGGTTTATTGAAGCTGGTAAAGTTATGTTTTCTTTTGCTCTAAGCAAAACGCGATAGGCATCTGTTGGCTGGTTGGAAAAATCTACATAGCCTGCATATGTTCCGGGAACAGATTTTTCCACAGATGATAATATTTCCCCAAGTGGTAGATGACCTTCCGAATATTCAGATACAGTTCTGGTGTCTGGATTTAATAATACGTCAAGTTCATCATAATACACGATGATTGAGCCAGTAACAGCCATGAGGATTAACCACACGGCTGCTAATAAGCCAAACCAACGATGCCAAAGCACAAAAGCGGGACGTAACCTAACTTTCATTAACATGCTGCCTTAACATCATTTTGTTGTTTGTGAAATTCTTGCTTCAATTGTTTAAAATTCAAATGAGGTAGAAACTCTGATGTCTCGTCCAGTATCATAAAGTCCAACAACACCTCCCCAATCCGGGACCAATTTGTAATCAGCGACACTTGAATGATTGCGGTATAATTTATTAAAAATGTTGTTCACGGCGAGATTGACCCTTAA
>JAESUD010000126.1 GCA_016763335.1 Emcibacteraceae bacterium
ATAGAAAGACGTATCAAACATAAAAAGGCGAGAAAGATAAAAGCGTTAAATACGGAAACTCTACCGCTTGGAAGTGGACGTGCTTTTGTTCTTTCGACTTGAGCATCAGTTTTTTGATCCCATAAGTCATTAACGACACAGCCGGCTCCCCTCATTACGAAAGCTCCCACGGAAAAAAGTAAAATCAGATATATGTTGGGAACAGTATCAAGGCTTCCGTAATAATGACTAGCAAGCATGATTGACCAAAGTCCCGGCCAAAGCAAAAGCCAAGTACCTATAGGGCGATCCGCTCGCATTAATTGAAGGTATCCCCATGCAAAATCAGGGGATATTTTATGCACCCAACTTTCTTTTACAGTGTCCTCTGGGGCTTTTTTTATACGTTCGTCTAATTTTGTCATTTGTCTTTGGGCGATTGATGTTTATCATATGTGTAATAGTCATAACCAAAATAGATAAAATGTCGAATAAAAACCCAAAAACACGTCTTTATATTAATGAAGAATTAAAAGCCGGTGCCGTGCATCTCATAGATGATAATCAAGGACATTATCTGGTCAATGTTATGCGCATTAAAATGGGAGAGCATCTGGCTCTCTTTAATGGCGTCGCTGGCGAGTGGATCGGCGAGGTTACAAAGGTCGGTAAGGGAAAAGTAAAAATTACCATTCGTGAGAAAATTGCAGAACAATTTTTTGAGCCGGATTTATGGTATTTATTTGCGCCGCTAAAAAAAGCCCGTACTGATTATATGATACAGAAGGCGACCGAGCTTGGTGTGTCGCGCATTTGTCCAATATTCACAATACGGACAAATTTGGACCGTATAAAACATAATAAGCTTGTCGCAAATGCCATTGAGGCCGCCGAGCAATGCGGCCGGATGACCGTGCCACAAATTGATGTCATGACGTCACTGAAAGAAATATTGCAAAATTGGCCTGATGAGCGCGCCATTATTTTTTGCGACGAGGCAGGGGACGCTATTTTAATGAAGGATATGAAAGCTATTCATAAAAAAGCCGCCATACTTATCGGGCCGGAAGGTGGTTTTAGCTCGGAAGAAAGACAAATGATCCGAGACCATAAAAATGCAGTGGCGATTACTCTAGGTCCTCGGATATTGCGGGCTGATACAGCGGCGGTGGCGGCGCTGTCACTTTGGCAGTCATTTATGGGGGACTGGGCGCAATGAATGATAATTCACAGAGCCCATGGGGTCGGCCGCCAAACGAAAATGAACCACCAAAAAGAACGATGCTTCCGTTCCTGTTGACGGTAATAGCCGTTGTTATTTCAATTTTTATTCTGGCATGGGTATTAAGTGATGGTCTGACGAGCGATCAAAGTGCGAATTTGGCTTATGATTTTATGTTACTTGCGTTGGTTGGTGCCGGTCTTCTTGGCCATATTATCAGCAACCCCGGTCAGGCACTTCGCAATATTGCTGGGTGGGTGATTATTGTGGGAATTTTGGGACTTGGTTATTCCATCTGGAGCGGTAATGGTCGCTTAGCCAGTGAATTTAACCCGGCAACAGGTGAAATTGCCGATGGTGCCATTACATTTCGCCCTGATCAAAGCGGGCATTATTTTGTCAGGGCAAATGTTAACGGACATGCTATTAATTTTATGGTTGATACTGGCGCAACACACATAGTGCTTAACATGGCTGATGCTGAAAAAATTGGCTATGATGTTGATGAACTTGATTATAACACCCCCGCATCAACGGCAAACGGTATTGTCTATAGTGCGCCTGTCAAGCTTGAATCAATGGAAATTGGCCTTATCAAGATAGAAAATGTAGATGGGTTTGTTAATCAAGGGGAATTGGATGTGTCGCTTCTTGGTATGAGTTTCTTAAATCAGCTGTCCGGATATGAAGTGCGCGACGGCTTGCTGACTTTATATCCGTAAATTAGCCTTTATAATGAAGCGTTTCTATATATTCAAAACCAATTTTTTCGATGGCATTCTGTAGTGGTATGTTATCAGAAAGAGCGGAAATATATATGGTTTGAATATCGTCATAACCGGATGCATCTTTGGCCATTTGTGTAATAATTCTTTGATATGAGTCTTGGTTGGCCTCGCTTTTATGAGAATATAAGCCCATTAACGCGCAGCTTTTCTCGTTATAAAAATATTCTTGTTCAACTTCGGTGAAATAAGTTTTCTTTTGATTGGCGGCAAGCCAGCCGCTTTGCAGTAAATGATGATTATCAGCATTACTATAGCCGTGTTGGCCATTTTCAAATCTCCGCAAGGCATCACTAAGAAAACTTTGTCTTTGCGGGCCTTCATCACTTACTTCAAATTTAAGAAAGTCACTTATGGTATTAACTTTGATACCTTTGGTCTCGGGTAACTTTTCTGCTTGTGAAGCAGGGAAAGAATAAATGCGAAGCTCAGGCCTTTGACTTTCCAACTTTTTAGATTTTAGATTTGTGACCATGTTACGGATGTCATCAGGCTTTAAGTTAAATATTTGAAGGAAAGATTTAGCAAAATTCAAAATCTTTTCTTTTGCTAGAACGGAACAATATTGTTTTGGCTTATGATAAAAAGTGATTGTTGAAACGGTTTCGAAATGATTTGCGTAACGCCATTTCCAATCTCCACCCGGTGTTAAATCAATGGTTTTTAACCCGGCTTCTGCTAAAAGTTTTGACCCTAATAGTAATAATATCTTACCCGGGGAGTGTTTGGAGAGGAAGAAGTCGTAACTAAAAACACCAACGCTAAGTTCTTTATCGGTAATGTCACCGATTACGCAGGCAATTACTTTATCATTTATATGTACTGCGAGAACTTTAAACTCGTCTAGTTCGGTTAAGAGCCTTAGATAAAATTTAAATTTCACCGTATCTTCAATAAAGGGTAAATTATTATTAATTGCCCCTTGGCGTAAATCATAAAAGAGCGAGATTTGTTGAAGTAATTCTATTGCGGCTTCTTTTTTTTCAGAGGCATTAAATGATAGGAGCTCTATTTTGAGATCTCCTAGTTTTTTAAGGCGGGATAACTTGGATTTGTTTCCCTTTTTGGTCATGGATTGCCAAGGAGCAGGGTCTTGATCAAATTGAATGACTGGTTTTTTTTCATCATGAAGGATAAAATTATTTGCCAATATTTTTGAATTATTCCGTATATGTTGAGTAAGTTCAGCGGGTAAGAATTTCATAGTAAAATTGTTGTTCAAATCAATTTTACCAATTTCGGTCAGAACCTGTTTAATAAAAGTAGAAAAATTTAAATCTGCAGAAAGCCAGCATTGATATTCTGCCTGGTGGGCACCACAGTGAAAAATTTGATTTGTGTTTTTGTTTTTGCCAAGAATTATCAGGTGATCAAGGGCCCCAACACTGTTTTTTTCAATCATTAAAATTGGTGTAAAAACATCTGCATAAACATCAAACCAGATACATGCATATTTTTCACCCTGATATAACGTACTCCACGGGCATTGACCTATAAGTGTTTGCCAGAGCTGACAAAAATCGGGGTCATTGAATTGTTGAAGTGCCTTTTGACCCTCATACATTTGGAACGTCATTATTATTCTTTCTCTATATCAGCTCTTATAGAATTCCATTAATTTTGAATATAGGTGTCAGTCATTACGAAATTGATAACATTCTTTATTTTAAAGTTACACGAGAAATTTTAGGGACAAGATCAATCAGTTACTAGTGTCGACTATTGACATTATACTCTTTATAACTACCTATTGTTTTAGAGTTTGGTAAACACGAATAATAAGGGCGAAAAAGTGACCAACATTTCCAGAAATTCATTGGTAGAAAACAAACAACAGCTTATTGATTATATTGCGTCCGGTAATAAGCCGGAAAGTGAATGGACCATAGGTACTGAGCATGAAAAATTTGTTTATTGTATCGATAGCCAAAAACCTGTCCCTTATGAAGGGGAACGTAGTATTAGGGCAATTTTAGAGGCCCTAAAAACAGAATTTGATTGGCAACCGATTATGGAAGGCGATAATATTATTGGCCTTAAAAAAGATGGTCAATCAGTGACACTTGAGCCGGGCGGTCAACTTGAACTTTCTGGTGCGATGGTAAAAACACTCCACCAAACATGTGCTGAGTCTACTAGTCACTTAAGACAGGCGCAGGCGGTTAGCAAGAAACTTGGCATTAATTACCTTGGTATGGGTTTTAACCCAAATTCCAAGCGAGAAGATGTACCGATCATGCCAAAAGGTCGCTATAATATAATGCTTAATTATATGCCTAAGAAAGGCAGTCTTGGCCTTGATATGATGCTTAGAACTTGCACTATTCAAGTTAATCTCGATTATTCAAGTGAAGCGGATATGGTTAAAAAATTCCGTGTCTCATTAGCACTTCAGCCGCTGGCAACAGCTATTTTTGCGGCGTCTCCCTTTACCGAAGGCAAGCCAAACGGTTTTCAAAGTTATCGTTCTCACATCTGGACAGATACTGACCCGGACCGCTGTGGTATTTTACCATTTGTATTTGAAGATGGTATGGGATTTGAAGCATATGTCGATCATGTGCTTAAGGTTCCCATGTATTTTGTTCATAGGGACGGTATATATCATGATGTTTCCGGTAAATCCTTTAAAGATTTCATGAACGGAAAACTCGAAGGTTTTGAAGGTGAAGTCCCGACAATTGCCGATTGGGAAGATCATATGAGTACCATTTTTCCTGAAGTGCGCCTTAAAAAATTCCTTGAAATGCGTGGGGCCGATGGCGGCACCTGGAGCCGGATTTGCGCCCTTCCTGCATTATGGGTCGGGATATTATATGATCAAACGTCCCTTGATGCCGCGTGGGATATGGTCAAGGACTGGACTCACGAAGAACATCAACATTTGCGTGATAATGTACCGCGTCATGGATTGGCTGCAACATTTAGAAATGGCACCGTACAGGATATTGCAAAACAGATGCTTGATATTTCAGCCGCCGGATTAGAACGTCGCGGACATATGAATAACACAGGCGAAGATGAACGTGTGTTTTTAAATGCCTTATTCGATACCGTTAAGAGCGGTAAAACCACTGCGCAAGTCATGCTTGATTGTTATAATAATGGCTGGAAGGGTGATGTCTCGAAAGTGTTTGAGGATTGCTCATTTTAAAATAAGCCTATGAAGGGTAAAATATGCGGCGGGAATTCGGGTTAATTGGCGTTATCGTCACAGTTGTCGGATATGTTATTGGTGCCTCGATATTTCTTTTGCCCGGTCAACTTGCCAGTTCGGTGGGGCCGGCGGTTGTTATTGCTTATGGTCTAGCGGCGATCATTGCTCTTTTTGCCTGTATGTCTGCCGCGCAAATAGGTAGCCTGTATCCTAAGGCAGGTGCCGGGTTTATTGCCATTAGCAAACTTGTCTCGCCGCTTGGTGGTTTTTTGACGATCTGGTTGATGTTGGCAGCTTATATTTTTGCAATTGCCTTAATAGCAAGTGGTTTTTCTGAATATTTTACTGAACTATTTCCCGCTGTTAATAAACAGGTTGCGGCATATGGGGTAGTGCTGATTTTTGGAATTTTAAATTTGGGTGGTGCTGCTAATCTGGTGAAAATTCAGGCGGTAATTGTTATTGCATTTATGATCGCGCTTGTGGCCGTTTCAACGGGTGGATTAATCAATACAGATACTGCACTGTTATCACCCTTTATACCATCAGGCTTTGATGCTGTTATTTTCGCGGTTGTTCCTGCCTTTTTTTCATATGGCGGGTTTATGGTTGTTATGGAAATGGCCGGTGAAATTAAAAACCCGGCCCGCAATATTCCTCTTGGTCTTGCTGTTAGTTTCATTATCGTGTTGCTGACTTATATTGCTCTTTCATTCGCCCTTGTGGGCAATATTCACTGGCAGGATTTTGCAACGATGAATGCGCCGGTCAGCAAACTTGCGGAAATTCTTTTTGGCGGCGTTGGATCAACATTAATCACCATCGCCGCAGTTGGTGCCGCAGCAACATCGGTTAATGCGTTAATTCTTGTCGCGTCGCGGGATATTATTGCCCTTGCCAATGCCGGATTGGCGCCCCTGATATTATCCCCTGATAATTCAGCAACGAATAGCCCTGCACTAAGTGGGCTGGTGGTTATGGTTCTGGCGGTGTTTTCATTAATGCTTGGTCAAACCGTTATGGAATATGCCGTATGGGTTTCTGCTATTACTTTGATTTATCAGGCAATCATTGGTGTGGCACTGTTGTTTGTATTTAAAAATGCTCATGAAGAATACAAGAAATCACATTTTAAGATTAGCGAAAAATGGCTTATATTTTGGGGCCTAGGATCAATAATAATCTCATTGGCTTTTCTGGTTTTGGTTTTTCAAGGTAATAGCGGGCGCACTATTGGTGCGGTGATTTATCTAATCCTAGGGATCATTTATTATTTGTTTCAAACTAAAAAAGGCCGGGCATAACCCGACCTTTTTTGACTAATATATTTTCTTTAATAACCGCCGAATGATCCCATTGGTCCGGGGAAAACCACGGGGCTTTCCGCGCCGTTCTTGGCAACCGAAACAACACCAAAATAATAATTGTCAATGACTAGATTTTCGAATGTATATGTATCGACATCGCCGACATATTTACTATATGTCCATTTTGGCTGGTCGGTA
>JAESUD010000127.1 GCA_016763335.1 Emcibacteraceae bacterium
CGCCAGTTGGATACTTTATAAACTGGACGGGGGGATTGACCATATCCTGATCGATGAAGCACAGGACACCAACCCGGAACAATGGAAAATTATCAGTAAACTGGCACTTGAATTTTTCTCCGGTGCTGGGCGGCACGACGAAGAAACCATTAAGCAAAACCCACGGACAATTTTTGCAGTGGGGGATGTTAAGCAATCAATTTATTCTTTTCAAAAGGCAGAACCAAAGCAGTTTAATACCACAAAAGAATATTTTGATACTCATGTGAACGCGGCGGGACTTGAATTTAAAAATGTTCCCATGAACCTTTCTTTTCGTTCAACATCCGCGGTACTAGAAGTGGTTGATCAGGTATTCAAGCCTGATGATTTTAGACAAGCCATATCATTTTCCAAAGATGAAATCCGTCATGATACACATAGAATCGGGGCGCCGGGATTGGTCGAGGTTTGGAATCCTATTTTGCCGCAAGAAACAGAGCAAGATGAAGAGTGGTCGCCGCCAATTATTCAAAAACCGGCCCATGACCCGAAAAGCATCGCCGCAGAGCAAATTGCGGATAAAATTGCTGACTGGGTAAAAAGTGGTGAAATGCTGGCTTCAAAAGGAAGGCCGGTTACAGCTGGTGATATTCTAATTCTTGTACAAAAACGAAAAGAATTCGTTCATTACATGATCCGCGCCTTAAAAAAACGCAAAATCAATGTGGCAGGGCTTGATCAGATGGTGCTTACCGACCAGCTCGCAGTGATGGACTTGATTGCAATGGCAAATTTCACGTTATTGCCAAGCGATGATTTGACGTTGGCAATTGTGCTTAAAAGCCCTTTCATTGGTATGAGCGAGGAAGAATTATTTGACCTTGCCTATCCACGGGCAAAAGGGGAGAGCCTGTGGAGTGCGCTGTTAAAAAAACGGGCGCACTATAAAGACATAGTGGATTACCTGACGTTGTTGACTAATTATGCAGATTTCCAGCCGCCTTATGAATTTTTCTCATACTTGCTTGGGCCGTTACGGGGCAGGGAAAAACTGATTGCCCGTCTTGGGGAACAATCAAATGACCCTGTTGATGAATTTTTAAATCAGGCGATGAAATATGAGCAGAATAATATTTCATCGATGCAAGGTTTTTTAAGCTGGATTGAAAAAGGAGATATCAAGATTAAGCGGGATATGGAGCAAGGCGGTGATATGGTGCGGATCATGACCGTGCATGGCGCGAAAGGGCTTCAAGCGCCGATCGTCTTTTTGCCTGATACGTGTCAGGAAATGAATTTCCCCGATAGTCTATTTTGGCATGAGCAAGAATATCAGAATTATATTCTTTGGGTAAAAAACAAAGATACGCAAGTAGGCGCTGGTAAAATTGCCTATGAAAAACGAAAAAATGATGTCGAAGATGAAAATAAACGCCTGTTATATGTGGCGATGACGCGCGCAGAAGACAGGCTTTATATAACGGGGTGGGAAGGTAAGAATAAGCGTAAAAAATCCTGCTGGTACGACATGATACGGGATGCTGTGAAGGAGATGGACGGCACCGAGGAAATTGAAGACGGTGATGAAATAATTTTAAGACGTGAACATAAATCGGAAATTAGGATAATTGAAGCCGCAGAAGAAAAAGTTATACCGAACATTCCGAGCTTGCCAACTTGGGCATTTATTGCACCGTCTGCGGAACCGATACCAAGCCGCCCGCTCAGCCCGTCAAGGCCGGATGACGATGATGAAGAAGTGACGAGCAGCCCTCTTAAAATTTCCCAGCACATTAAAAGAGACAAGCAAAAATACCACCGTGGTCGCTTGATCCATAAATTGCTTGAGATATTACCAGAATTACAAATTGAACAAAGAGAAGCGGCAGCGAGTAGATATCTGTCCCATAAGGCGCTTGATTTAACAGAAGATGATATTGAGGAAATTACCAAAGAAGTATTGGCTATTGTTGAAAATGATGATTTAACCGTGCTGTTTGGCCCCACGAGCAGATCAGAAGTGCCGATTGTAGGGCAAATAGGGAATTATTCATTAAGCGGGCAGGTGGATCGCTTGGCAATTAGCGACGATGAAATTTTAATAATCGATTATAAAACCAACCGCCCGCCGCCGGATGATGCAAAAAACATTCCCAAAATATACGTACGGCAAATGGCCGCCTACCGGGCTGTGCTTAAGGATATTTATCCAAAACATAAAGTACGTTCTTTTTTATTATGGACGGATATTTGCTCTCTCATGGAAATTCCCGAAGAGAATTTGAGTAAAATTGAATTTTAATCATCTTGCCCCTTGACGGTTGGTGCATGGCTACCTAAATTCTATACATATAAATAAATTTTTAAGGAACCAATAATGAGCATTATCGCAGTGAATGACGCTGAATTCGATCAAGAAGTTTTAAAATCCGATAAACCTGTAATCGTAGATTTTTGGGCAGAATGGTGTGGCCCGTGTAAGCAGTTTGCACCGGTATTTGAAGAAGTGTCAAATAATGTCGATGATGTTACATTTGCCAAAGTAAATATTGATGAAAACCCGGAAGCACCGACCAAATACGGCGTGCGCGGCATTCCTACTATGCTGATGTTTAAAAACGGTGAAGTGGCGGCAATGAAAGTCGGCAATACATCAAAAGGCGATTTTGAAAGCTGGATTAGTGAAAATACTTAAGTAAAATTACTCAAGAAAAAGGGCGCCTTCATGATGGAGACGCCCTTTTTTTGTACTTAACTGAAAAATTCTTTTTCATAAACTTCTGTGAATAACTTCATATCTTCTGGACGAGCAGTGCTGATCCGCATCCAGTTGAGTAGGGGCGGAAACGGTCGTCCGATAGAAATGCCATGTTTGCGGATGCGCGCATTCACTTCTTTGGAATCCATGCCAGTTTCAAAGAATGTGAAATTAGCATTTGATTTAATATGACGCATATTATGTTTATCGAAAAATTTATATAAAATTTCTAATGCTTCTCGATTTTTACGCAGGACAAATTCCTGATAGTCGGTGTCTTTATAACTTTCAATCGCTCCCCACATGGCCGGGCCATTTATTGATCCGGTCATAAGGCTTTTGATTTTAGCAAGCATTTCAGTTGACCCGAAACCAAAACCGATGCGAATACCGGCAAAGGCGTGAATTTTTGGCGCCGTGCGGGTTACCACAACATTGGGATATTCCGTGACCAGTGGTATCATGGTTTGGTAGTTAGGGTCGTTGACATATTCATAGTAAGCTTCGTCAACAAAAACGTAGCATTTTTGTGACATTTCCTTACAAAACTCTTTTAGTTTTTCGCCGTGCATAACCGTTGGGATCGGGTTGTTGGGATTGCACAGATAAATGATTTTTACATCGTCCGTATAGGCCGCTTTCATGGCATCGAGATCAATTGAAAGATCATCTGCCACCGGAACCCATATTTTTTCAATGCCGCGCTGGCTACTATAATCCATGAATGTATCATCATAAGTCGGGTTAGGTGCCAGAATTTTACCACCTTCCATGGAGACCATTAAAGCGATAGTTTTCAGTATTTCCCCAGAACCACCAGAAACCATAACATTTTCCGTTGGGACATTCTCCATGCTGGCGATTAGTTCCGTCAGTGGCCCGCGGGCACCGCCGCCGCCATAAAGATGGCCATATTGATGGGCTTTATGCATGGCGTTGCTGGCTTTTTTATTAACACCGTATGGATTTTCATTTGAGTTCATGCGGATCGGGTTTTCCGCTGTCGGCACGTACCCCTTAATCGTAATGCTTTGTGCGTGTGCATTTGCGGCAAGAACCAAACCCCCGGCTAGCGCAGTGCCGCCGATCAACCATTCCCGTCTGGTAAGTTTATTTGTCATTTTTTTATCCCTCTTTTAATTAACAATGAATAGGATAGTAAATTAAATAGGCTTGTCACTCAAATAGGAAAAACTAGCTTTTAACGAATATTTTTTCGTACACTTTAGCGAAATATTCCATATCTTCCGGCTTGCCCATGCTAACCCGGCACCAATTTGTAAAAGGTGGAAACGGTCTGCCTACTAGAACACCGTTATCGCGGAAGGTTTGTCTAAGTTCCTCTGCATCAATGCCAGTTTCAAAGAAGACAAAGTTGGTATTTGATTTAATATAATTGACGTTATGTTTGTCAAAAAGTGCGTAGGTTATAGCGAGCGATTCCTGATTTTTACGGCGGCAGAAATCTTGAGTTTCTATATCTTTATAACTTGCGGCCGCCCCCGCGATTGCAAGTTTATTTGTCGACCCAGTCATGTATTCACGAAGTTTTGCGATCCATGTTGGTGATGAATAAGCGATGCCGAGGCGTACTCCCGCAAAGCCGTGAATTTTAGACGCGGTTCTGGCAACCATGATATTTTCATTATTAACAGCAAGGGGAACCATAGTTTCATAATCTGGATTATTTACATACTCATGATAGGCTTCGTCGATAAATACCAAACATTTTTTGGACATCTCAAGACAAAATTCTTTAAGTTTGTTTTTCTCCATAATAGTCGGAAGCGGATTATTGGGGTTAACCAGATATACAATACTGACATCATCCGTATAGGCTGCTTTCATGGCATCAAGATCTATGGTCATACTATCATCAACCGGCACACGGGTTACCGGGACGTTGCGGCGCTCCCCGTAACGTGTAAGGCCGTGATATGTTGGGTCCGCTGTTAATACGCGGCCACCTTCAACGGCGGCGATTAGACCGAGTGTTTTAAGAATTTCACCTGAACCACCTGAAAAAGCGATGTTTTCTGCTTTGACCCCTTCCATTTTTGCAAGAATATTAACAAGTTCCATTGTGCGTCCACGGCCATATTGATGGGCAGTATCAAACATGTCGATAATGGCGTTGCGGGCTACTCTTGAAAGACCATATGGATTTTCATTTGAGCCGAGCCGAACGGGATTATCTGGTGTGGGAATAAACCCCGGCACAGCCATGTTTTGTGCATGGGCGTTGTTTCCCATTACCATTGCAAATGCAAGTGATGAACCGCCTTTTAACCATGCGCGTCTTGATATGTCGTTAGTCATAATTTTTATCCCCTATATCGTTATGAAATAACGTTACTTAGATATTGCGCCCTTGTCAAATATCTGGGAACTGAAAGTAGAAACAAAAAAAGGCGTTACCTTTTGTAAGTAACGCCTTTTGAAATATTTAATGGTTAATTAAATGAATTCTTTTTCATAAACCTCTGCAAAATATTCCATGTCTTCTGGTTTCGATGTACTGACCCGGCACCAATCAAGAAATGGCGGGAACGGGCGGCCGATATTAATACCATGCTTAAGGAAACGTGCTTTAACTTCCGGAAAATCTATGCCGGTTTTAAAGAATACAAAGTTACTATTTGCTTTGATATGTTTGACATTATGTTTTGCAAATAATTTATAGAGTACATCTAAGGCTTCATTGTTTTTACCAACAACAAAATCGATATATTTCTGGTCTTTATAACTGGCAAGTGCGCCGTGAACCGCCGCAGTATTAACCGACCCGGTAACGCGTTCTCTCATTAATTTAAGAAGGTTTTCCTTGGCAAATGCAAAGCCGACACGAATACCGGCAAAGCCATGAATTTTTGATGCTGTTCTGGTGACGATCATATTTTCAGTTTCAACAGCAAGCTGTGCCATGCTTTCATAATCGGGGTCTGTGACATATTCATGATAGGCTTCATCAACCATCACATAGCATTTTTTTGACATTTCAATGCAAAATTCACGTAGTTTTTCTTTGTGCATAATGGTTGGGATCGGGTTATTTGGATTACATAAGTAAATTATTTTCACATCATCCGTATAGGCCGCTTTCATGGCATCAAGATCAATGGACATGTCATCTTTTTTAACATCAATCCACTTGATATTTGTACCGACCCAACCGCTATAACGCACAAGGTCGTGGTAGGTTGGGTTGGCGGCCATAACGGTGCCACCGTCAAGTTCAGTGATCAGCGCCATCACTTTTAAAAATTCTTTTGAGCCAGAACCGATAGAGATATTTTTCGCAGGGATACCTTCTGTTGCGGCGATATGGGCGGCTAATTCACGGCGCCCAGACCCGCTGTAAAGATGGGATACATCATAGGCTTTATTCATAGCAATCCGCGCTGAGCGGGTAATGCCGTACGGGTTTTCATTAGAACTCATACGAATGGGATCTTCTGGTGATGGTGTGTAGCCTTTTACGGTAACACTTTGCGCCTGCGCGGATGTCGCATACACGAGACTAGCAGCCGCTAATGATGATGTGCCTTTTAGCCAATCACGTCTTGTAAGTATATTTTTCATGATGTTCCCTCTTGCTGATATTATTTTTTAACCAAAGTCGCGTTTATAAACTTCTACCAGATATTTCATTTCTTCCGGTTTTGCCGTGCTGATGCGTACCCAATCGGCAAAAGGTTGATATGGTCGACCAACCATACAGCCGGATTCGAGTAATTTATCATATACTACCTTTGCATCATGGCCA
>JAESUD010000128.1 GCA_016763335.1 Emcibacteraceae bacterium
ATGACAAGGTCAAGATCATCATAACTAGAAAGAACCCATTCAAGACGTGCCATTCCCGCGGATGATGTGTCGCCGGAAACGCCGGCATTATAGACAATAATATTGGGGTTCATTTCTTTTAGTTTAACTTCGAGTTGCGCAGGAAAAGCAAACTGGGGATCAAGTCCATAACCTGCGACGAGGCTATCGCCAAAGATGAGGATGTTTTTTTTATTATCAGTTTTTTCAACATTTAACGAATTCACTAGGTCATCCGTGACCTTTGGTTCTGCATTAAGTTTGGTGAGTAATGATTGAATTTCGTCGTAACGTTCAATGTCAATTAAAGTTTGGAGTATTGCCGGAGAGAGGCGTGCTGCAATTAAGGAATTGCCAAATTTGTTAGGATGAATTCCGTCGGGTTGATTAAGCTCTGAAATGCCGGATATGCCCTCAAGGAAAAATGGATCAAGTGGCAAGTTATATTTTTCTGAAAGTTCAGTATAGACATAATTATAACGGTTACTATATCCTTGATATCCATTAAAAGGCATTATCAGTCCGGCCATGAAAATGGGAATTTTACGGTCATTGAAAATATTGATCATTTTTTCTAGGTTAGCATAAGTCGTATCAGGCGAAATATTTTGAAACATATCGTTGCCGCCAAACTCTAAAATCACCAAATCTATTTCTGGATTGCTGTCGAGGACGATGTCAATGCGCTCTAAAGCCTGGCCGGATGTAAAGCCACCGTTACCAGCCCCGATAACGTTACCAATAAAGCCGAGCTCTTTTAATTTGCTCTCAAGTTGTTCGGGAAAACTATCCCCATCGTCAAGGTTATCTTTGGAAAAAAGACTGTCACCATAAGCAAGTATTGTCTTTGCTTCCTGAGCATTTGCCGTAACCGATTGGAAGCACATAATCGTATAAAAGATGCATTTAATCGCAAATGATTTGATCAAAGAACTTTGACGAGGTAGATTTCTAATGTAAAACACTTATTTCATTCCCAACTTATTATTGTCGTTTAACGAGTATAATCATGACCAATAACATAATTCTTGAGTTAAAGAATATTCATCTCAGACTTAAAAGCAACGATTTTGAAGTCAATATCTTAAACGGTATAGATTTAAATGTTGTTAAAGGTAAGGCCGTGGCCATTTTAGGGGCCTCTGGTTCCGGTAAATCAAGCATGATGTCGATCATGAACGGGCTCGAGCGACAAACCGAAGGGTCTGTCATAGTCGCGGGTCATGTACTTGATAAAATGAATGAAGATGAGCTGGCGATGTTTAGGCGAAATAATATTGGTATTATCCTTCAGGCATTCCATCTTATTCCGACCATGACCGCACTTGAAAATGTTGCTGTGCCGCTTGAACTAGCCGGTATTAAAGACGCTGAAAAAATTGCGTCTGATATGCTTCATAAGGTGGGACTGGATCACAGAATGGATCATTTTCCAACCCAGCTATCGGGCGGTGAACAACAGCGTGTTGCTATTGCACGCGCAATGGCACCGGAACCCAAAATATTATTTGCGGATGAACCAACAGGAAACCTTGACGGGAAAACCGGACATAATATTATTGAACTTATTTTTTCACTACGTCAAAAAACCAATGCTACTTTAATACTTATTACTCATGATCAGGAACTCGCGGGAAAATGTGATGAAATCATTCATATTGAAGACGGGTTGATTGTAGAGCAGGCAGATATAAAGGCGGCGGAATGATGATTGCCTTCAAATTTGCCCTTCGTGAAATAAGATTTGCCTTTACGCATTTTCGTATTTTTATTGCCTGTTTATTTCTAGGGACGGCAATTATTGCAGCGGTAGGTTCCGTTACTCAAAATATTTCAACGAGCCTAGCGCGCGATGCAAGAATGTTTCTTGGGGGTGATATTGAAATTGAGACAAACCAGCGAACTCTCACAGAAGAAGAAATGACCTTTGTCACTGAACGGGCTTCAGAAATTTCAACGGTTACTGAGCTTCGGGCGATGGCTCACACAGATGGTTTTACCGATAGCAGCTTGATCAAGATAAAGGCCGTTGATGAACTTTACCCCTTATTTGGTGAGCTGGAAACTTCATCCGGTCTTTCAACAACAGCATTATTTGAAAATAAAGAAGGCCGTTGGGGCACCGTTCCCTCAGATGCAATTGCAACCAGACTTGGTGTTGGACTTGGTGATATTCTGAATATTGGTAATGTTGCCTACGAAATAAGAGGGATCACCGTTAAAGAACCGGATAGCTCAAATGCCGGTTTTCAGTTTGCCCCGACGGTACTTGTCTCATGGGATAGTATGGCGGACACGGGGCTTATTACATTTGGCAGTCTTGTTGAATATAATTACAGATTACGTCTGCCGGAAGGCGTCGACAGCAAGTTAATGGAAAAAGAAATAGAAGATGCTTTTCCAGAATCGCAGTGGCGTGTCCGTGAAAAAAGTAATGGTGGCGGTAGCACCCAGCGCTTTATTGACCGGATGGGACAATTTATGACGCTTGTCGGTCTAACTGCGTTATTGGTCGGCGGAGTGGGGGTAAGTAATGCGGTACATGGCTATCTTAATTCCAAAACCAATACCATCGCTACTTTTAAAATCCTTGGGGCAGAATCCAACACAATTTTTCAAATTTACCTGCAACAAATTATGATCATGTCACTGATATCAATTGTGCTAGGATTAATTGCCGGGGGGAGTTTGCCATTTTTATTCGCAGATTTCCTTGAAAGCAAAATGCCCATTGATATTTCGCGAGAATTTTATCCTAAACCATTAGCTGTGGCAGCATTTTATAGTATATTGATCAGCTTGATATTTACATTATGGCCATTGGCCAAAGCGAAAAATATATCGGCACGTCAATTATTTCGCCTGACGGTTACAGAGGAAAAAGGTGAAAAACTACCAAAGTTATATATTGCCATTATTTTGGGACTGGTTTCCTTGATGCTGTCAATGGTGTTTTATTTGGCACAATACAGGGAACTGACCGCTTATTTTATCGGCGGCATGCTTGCGGCCTTTGGTCTGCTTCTTGTGACCGGATATATGGTGCGGACATTTGTTAG
>JAESUD010000129.1 GCA_016763335.1 Emcibacteraceae bacterium
ACGTGTATCTGGTCCTGCCCCCGCTTGATTAACAAGAATGGCCAGTTCAAGCGCTTCTTCTTTTCTGGCTTGTCTGATTTTGTAGCCTCTATTCATTTTTTCTAAATAGTACTTGTTTATAATGAGCAAAAACTGCTAGTTATGCTCTTTTACTGTAAGGCGAAACTTATGTCACGATCCAAATCATGGACTTTTCCAAAATGGGGCGAATATACCAGCGAACGCGATCCTGTATCCGTACGCCTTTGTGATTATGATGGCTGCGATAGTCCCGGTGATTTTCCAGCACCAAAATCCCCGGATAGCAAAGATAAATGGTATTTCTGTCAACCGCATGTCGCCGAGTTCAATAAAAAGTGGAACTATTTTGACGGCCTTTCCCGCGATGAAGCCTTAAAACGCGCACAGGAAGAAATGCGCAAAAGTGCAGGATATCGCGGCAGTAGTTCCTATATGAGCGGCAATGCTGCGGCTACCTACGGTAAAGAAGAACGCCGCACAGATGCCCTCGAAATTCTCGACCTTGATAATGACGCCACTACTGCCGACATTAAAGCCTCTTACCGTAGAATGGTAAAATTATACCATCCCGATACCAACATGGGCGACGCAGAAAGCGCAATTAAATTTCAACAGGTTAAAGCAGCATACGAAGTTTTGACGGGCAAGTAATACTATCCCGTCAATCGGTCAAGCAACGCTTGATAACTAATGCGCCAACTATCAAATGGCGTGGTGGCAATATTGGCATTATAGAACTTACTTAATTCGGTTACCTCTGGCCCTATCCAGTCCGGCAGGCTCACGTTTTCATTTACCGAACCCAGTTCAACCTCGGCAATGATAAGTCCTTTATTTGCACCGTCAAAAATGTCCAGCTCCCAAGCGTGATTGCCAATTTCATAAACTTCACGGGTTTTAATAATGGCAGGATGAGCAATCGACGCAAAAAGGACCTCGCCTTCCTGCGCCGTGATACCATATTCAAGTTCGTTGCGACCACCCCAGTATTTTTGGTTTTGATGCTTAATATAAACTCACCGTCTTTTTCGCGCACTCGAACGGTATTGCCGTTTTCACGCGCAATGTAACCTTGTCGAATTTTATGAACGCGATCAGGCTTCTCGTCCGGCCTTCGCAGAATAAGAAACTTCCGTTCTATTTCAATGCCGATTGCCATGATTAAAGTTCGCTTTCAAGCACATCAAACAAGCGGTCAATATCGGCCTTATCATTATAAATATGCGGCGCGACTCGGATGCTATTACCACGGATGCTAACAAATATATTTTTTGCCGCCAGCGCCGGGGCAATATGATCCGGCACACCGCCTTTAAAATTGATGCCAATTAAATTTGGTGCCCTTTGATCCTCATCTGCAACATTTAAACCAAGTTTTCCAGCACGCTCACCAACATAATCCGTTAAAGATTTGAGATATTCGGCAATATTTTCAATACCCAGATCAAGTAACAGTTTCAAAGCAACCTCGGCCATCGGCGCATGAATAAAATTGGTTTTCTCCCCCATATCAAATCGCCGTGCACCGGGTTCATAGTCTTCTTTATAATCGACAAGGCGGGAAAAATCGTCAGCGCCTTTGCGTGTGACCCAGCTTTCTTCAAGCGGTCGCCCATTCTGATTACGCGGTGCAACATACATAAAACCGTATGAATAAGGCCCAAGCAGCCATTTATAGCCACCAACAACCATATAATCAGGATCAACATCTTTTACAGAAAAGGGCATAACACCAAGGGTCTGTGTTAGGTCAAGCACAAGTGCCGCCCCAACTTCCCGTGTTTTTTTACCGACCGCCACAAGGTCAACCAGTGTTCCATTGGTCCAGTGGGCATTACAGGCGGTAACAAGGGCGGTGTTATCGTCAATCGCGTTTAAGAGCGCCGCCGTCCAGTTACCATCCTGCGGCCATGCAACTGTCTCAATGATAGCGTCTTTGTCTTTGGCCAGTTCAATCCACGGATAAACATTTGAAGGAAACTGATCGGCGAGCATGATGATTTTTTGCCCCTTGCTCAGCTTAATATTTTTTGCCGCCGCCGCCGTACCGTAAGAAACAGACGGCACAATCGCCATATCTATTGGTTCGGCATCAATCATTTTCGCCGCAAGCTTATAAACTTGATCCGGTATACTAAAAAATTCACTGACTTCAATGCCCCACGGTGTTAATTTCCGTTCCACAGCCTGACGACCGATTTCGGCAGATTGCTTGGTTAACGGCCCCATATAGGCGGCATTAAGATAAGTGATCCCTTCCGGTATATCAAATAGCTCTTTTTGACATTTTATCATTTATTCATTCCAATTATATTTTAGTTTTCTGAGTGAGGTTTAACGTTTTTACGATTTCAAACATTAAAGAGATGTCATTTATAATACTAAAAACAAATTCTGGTTTATTAAGGTCATGACCGCCGCCTTCGAAGAATTTTTTTGAACTTTCAAGTGCCATATAAAGCTTGCCGTCATCAAATGCAAATTGGATGCTATTGGTGTGGCCTGAGCCTAAAAGGTCAAGCATTCTTTGCATAAACCCTGGCGTTAAAAGATATCTCGCTTCGACTTGATCTGTTGAATAAATTTCAAATTTACGCTCAAATTCCGGATCTTCAAGCTTAACTTTTTCGCCTGCAGTAAAGGCACCTGTAAAAAAATTGCCAAACGCTGTCCAATCTTTTTTACCAATGGTCGTACTTTTAAAATTTTTGTGAAAATCGAAATGACATAAAAGGCCCTTAAAAACTGTCCTGCGTGTTTTGTTCTTTCCTGTACCTGAAACTTTTACCAGCTTTGCTTCCTGTAACCAGAAATCTACCTCTGAAAGCTGCCCTGATATCTCATCTTCTCTGTATTCCCGGTTATGTGATGCGATAATTGAGAGATTCTCGAATTGCTTTAATTTATTTATTCTCGGTTCATTACTATAATTAAACCCGAGATATTCGCATAATATAGGCATTACATTCATTTTTGCCTCACGCTCAACGGCCGTAACCCTTCTTTTGAAAAAGCCAAATATGATGGACCCCCCAATTAATATAAAAATAAATGGAGCATCACTACCCATTGATATAATGATTACAATAGCAATTATGACCACAACCACCGTTGCTTTTTTTAATAATGAGCTTGCTTTTTTACGTCGCAGTTCTAAATCAAGCAACTTCGGCTTTAACTCACTTTCATAATAGTGATTAAAACCTTCTAGCTTGGCTGAAAGTTTTTCAAAATTCATAATCAGCAAAACCTAAAGAAATTCAGAAGCATCAACCGGTTTTCTCTCAATCTCATCCATTTCAAAATATGGCATGGCTCTTATGCCAAGCATGTTGGCAAAAACACTACTGGGGAAAATTTCGACGGCATTTTTAAGGTCCGTGGTTGATGAGTTATAAAACCGCCGTGCAGCCGAAATATGACCTCTACTTCTTCGTAAGTTTCCTGCGCACGGATCATGGTTTCCTGAGATTTAAGGTCGGGATAATTTTCTGCCACCGCAAAAAAATTCATCATTGCTGATTGCAATTGCTTGTTGGCTTCAAGATGCTGTGCGACTTCTTCGGGATTACTTTTATCATAATCACTGGATGAAATAGACCTCATTTGCGTAACTTTACTCAGAACTGCTTCTTCATGATCCATGAATTTTTTAGCAATTTTTAGAATATTAGGCACCAAATCATGACGTTTTTTAAGTTGGACATCAATTGATGATAATGCCTCAAGCGTCCTGTTTCTCAGCCTAATCACCCGCGCATAAAGCATATACGCGAAAAGAGCTATAACAATGATAATAATCAAAGGTATCATAATAAATTGCTTTCTAAAAATTTACATTGATGGAATTAAGCCTTTAAGTTTATCTCCCACTTTGCTTTCAAGCTCCTTGACAACATTACCGGCCTTATCTTTTACACCGCCAACCAAATCACCGAGCACTTCGCTCTGCGCTACTTTACTAACACTGGCATTTACAACACCAAAAATTTGCTTAAGCACATCTGTCGCGATCGCTCCATTTTCTCTCTTACCAATATCGGCAATATGTAAATCCGGCAACGTCACACCAGCCCCACGTCCACCAAGAAGGTCGCTGGCTATTTTTACTTTTGTACCGTTAATATAAACATGATCAATAATATATTTAAGCTCACCCTCACTACTTTCTAAGCCTAGGCCTGCTACATAATCATCAACATTTTGCTGAATTTTACTGATATTATTGCCCTTGGTACCTATCTCATAAATCATATCCGGTGCATCAAGACGAATTTCATTA
>JAESUD010000130.1 GCA_016763335.1 Emcibacteraceae bacterium
ATCTTAAACTGGATTGATAACTGTCCTAATCAGGTATATTCGGCACTGACCTATCAGGGCGGCGCGGAATGGCGCAGTAACCTTAAAAGTGATTTAAAAGGCGTGAGCGGTATTGGCGAGTTTCTAGACAGCCATGATGATACGGCGCTGGCAGAAGTAATGACCAACCTAGGCGGCCATGATCTTGAAACATTGACCAGTGCCTTTGCCGAAGCAGGTGATGACGAGCAACCGCAATGCTTTATTGCCTATACCGTTAAAGGAATGGGTTTGCCGCTTGCCGGGCATAAAGATAATCATGCTGGTCTTATGAGTGTTGGCCAAATGGCTGATTTTCAGAAAAGCAACAATGTTATTCCCGGCAGCGAATGGGATAAATTTGCCGGCATGGAAGAAGACAAAGACAAGCTTCAGTATTTTATTGATAATTGTGATTATCAAAAACGGGTGCGTACGAAAAAGAAAGCGGCATTTATTGAAATTCCACCAATTGCTATTCCCCAAGATGATATAATTTCAACACAGGAAGCATTTGGTAAAATAATGTTTGAACTGGCCAAAAGTGACAGCGATTTTTCAAATAGAATTGTCACCACCAGTCCTGATGTGACATCGTCAACCAATCTCGGGCCATGGGTTAACCGCAGAAAATTATATTCGCGTGACATCGTCACGGATGTTTTTAAAGATAAGAAAATACCCAGTGCTCAAATTTGGCGTAAGGGTCCTACGGGACAACATATCGAGCTTGGTATTGCTGAGAACAACTTATTTTCATTGCTTGGGCAACTTGGGCTAACCAATGTTCATTTCGGCGAACGTTTATTCCCTGTGGGAACATTATGTGGTCCCTTTATCTATCGTGGTCTGGACGCGCTTAATTATGCCGCCTATCAAGGCGCACGTTTTATGCTGGTTGCGACACCGTCGGGTATTACTCTCGGCCCAGAAGGTGGAGCCCATCAATCAATTGGTACTCCGCTTGTTGGCCTTGTTCAGCCTGGTCTGGTTTCACTTGAACCGGCGTACGCTGACGAGCTTGCGGTATTGATGGAATGGGGTTTTAATCATATGCAGCAGGATGATGGCGCGTCAATTTATTTGCGTCTTTCAACCCGCAAAATTGAACAATTACCCCGGACATTAACGGCAAAGAACAAACAAGAAATTATCAAAGGGGCATATTGGTTAAGAAAGCCAACAGGTGCGACAACCAAAGCGATTATTTACACTGGTGCAATTGCGCCGGAAGTGATGGGTGCTGTTCTGGATTTACAGCGTGAAAATAAAGATATGGCGGTTTTGTCTGTGACCTCATCGGATATACTTTACCGTGATTGGGCGGCGGCGCGTCGCAAAAACGCCATTGAAAAAACCAATGAAATTTCCCACATTGAAGCCTTAATGGGTGAACTTGCGCGGGACTGTGAAGTGGTAACGATGTGTGACGGCCATCCGCTTAATCTTTCATGGCTTGGCAGTATTCACGGAAATCCTGTTGTGCCGCTCGGTGTTGAGGCGTTCGGTCAAACCGGAGATCTTTTGGATTTATACGAACATTATAAGATGGATAGTGCCGCGATTGTTGCTGCCCACGGAAGACTGAAAAGGCAATAATGGTTATGAAAGCTGTTTTATTCGAAGCATTTAATCAAATCCCTGAAATTAAAAATGTCGCGGACCCGACGCCGGTTAATCACGGCGTTGTTGTCAAGGTTATGGCGACCGGAGTTTGCCGTAGTGACTGGCATGGTTGGGTGGGGCATGATCTTGATATTGAATTGCCGCATGTGCCGGGCCACGAGCTGGCCGGTACCATTGAAGCCGTGGGAAAAGATGTCACAAAATGGAAAGTAGGCGACCGGGTAACGGTGCCATTCGTCGGCGGATGCGGTACCTGTCCGCAGTGTGATAGTGGTAACCATCAGGTTTGTGATAATCAATTCCAACCGGGCTTCACACACTGGGGATCATTCGCAGAATATGTGGGTATTCATTATGCTGATGTTAATTTAGTCCGGCTTCCAGAACAAATTGATTATGTGACGGCGGCGAGCCTTGGCTGCCGGTTTGTTACATCCTTTCGCGCGGTTGTTGATCAGGGTAAGGTTTCTTCTGGTCAATGGGTCGCGGTTCATGGGTGTGGCGGCGTGGGCCTTTCGGCAGTTATGATTGCGCGGGCATATGGCGCGCGTGTTGTGGCAATTGATATTGATGATACCGTCCTTGAATTTGCCAAATCAATTGGTGCAGAATTAACAATTAACGCCACTGCCACGGATAATGTACCCGAAGCAATTCACGAATTAACCAAAGGCGGGGTTCATATTTCCCTTGATGCGCTTGGTAGTCCGGTAACCTGCTTTAATTCCATAAAATCACTGCGAAAGCGCGGTAAGCATATTCAGGTTGGGTTACTTGTAGCTGAACAAAGCACGCCAAATCTGCCCATGGATATTGTGGTCGCTAATGAGCTAGAAATAATTGGTAGTCACGGCATTCAGGCATACCGCTATCCTGAATTGATAGATATGATCGTTGACGGCAAACTATCGCCGCAAAAACTGATTGGCAAAACAATTTCGCTAGAGCAGTCAATAGACGCCCTTATTAACATGGATAAATTTGGCCAGACTGGTGTCACCGTTATTTCAAAGTTTTAACTAACCAAGACACCTGCCAATAATCATTTGTTTAATGATATACTATTACAAGTTAACCTTTACAAACCTTTCAATTTATAGTCCAATACTTTCATAAGAGTGGGGACTCACAAAAAAATAAAAAATTTCAAATTTAGGAGGAAATATAGATGGTAATGAACAAGAAAATGGCAAAAGTGCTTTTTGCAGCGGGTGTCGCTACAGCGGCATTCACGACGTCTGTGATCGCACAAGATAATCCATACGAGCCTATTCAGGGTGAATGGATTGAACTTCCAGACGAGCGCGTATGGGGAGCGACTAGCACAGTTTATTATGCCGGCAATGGTAATATTTGGGTTGCAGAACGTTGTGGTGCAAATACAAATTGCCTAAATACACCTGATATTGACCCGATTATGCTTGTTGATGTGGACGGAAATATTCTAAAAAGTTTTGGTAAAAATATGCTGGTATGGCCGCATGGTATTCATCTTGCCCCTGATGGAAATCTATGGATTGCCGATGCACGTGGTGATGAGAAACGCGGAAAAGGTCATCAGGTTCATAAATTTAGTCCCGATGGTGAGCATTTAATGTCAATTGGCCAAGCAGGTGTTGCCGGAAAAGGTAAATATACTTTTGATAAACCAAATGATGTTGCTGTTGCGCCAAACGGCGATATTTTTGTTGGTGACGGTCATTCCGCGGACGGTAACAACCGCATTGTGAAATATAATAGTAAAGGTGAATATATTATGGAATTTGGTGGAACCGGCGCTGAAAACGGTGAGTTCCGCGTACCACATGCCTTAGCCATTAATTCAGAAGGCAAACTATTTGTTGGTGACCGTGGAAACAGTCGGGTGCAAATTTTTGACCTTGACGGAAAGCATATTGATACATGGACTCAGTTTGGTCGCCCAAGTGGTCTTTATATCGATGGCAATGATATTTTATATTCCGCGGATTCAGAATCGAACACAGGTTATCAGCGTAACCCGGGATGGGAACGTGGTATTCGCATCGGTAGTTCAAAGAATGGTTGGGTGACTTCTTTTATTCCTGATCCAACAACGGGTTTTATGCCTGGCACTGGTGTCGCCGAGGGTGTTACCGCTGATGAAGATGGTAATGTATACGGCGCGGAAGTAGCACAAAGAAGAATGCGTAAATATGTGCCAAAATCATACCGCGGCGAACCTCGTCGTCGTAACTAAAATATTATAAAATGAAAAGCCCTCATGTCATATGATTTGAGGGCTTTTTTTATGGAACGAGGGTGAAATGGAAATTATAAGAGCTAAGGAATTTAAGGCAGATAAAGCATGGGGCGCGAAAGATATCGCCAATATGAACGGTGTCACAACGCGGCTTCACTGGACCGATAAGCCGTATATTTGGCATATAAATGACGGCGAAGAAGTGTTTGTGGTTTTAGACGGAACAGTGGAAATGCTTTACCGTGAAAATGGCAATGAAAAATCGGTAACTTTGAATGTTGGTGATATTTTTTATGCCAATATTGGCACAGAACATGTCGCCCACCCCGTTGGCGAGGCAAGAGTTTTGGTTATAGAAAAAGAAGGCAGTATTTAAAGTCTAAAAGGTTATGCTTTTGAAAAATAATGTTTTATGAGCTGATAAAACCGCGTCACATGTATCGGCTTTTCTCCTTGAAACGGATGTATAAGATAAAAAGGCCATTTTTTACCGTGATAATTATTTAATATTTGTACCATCTGACCAGTTTTAATTAGCTCGCAAGCGGCAAATTCAGGCAAGATCACAAAGCCCATATCTTGTTTTGCCATTTCAAGTGCTGAAGGCAATGAATTACACAAGGCAAATGGCTTTAATTCAATGGTTTGTTCCGGTATCGATTTTTTATTGCAATAAAAAGTATTTTTTGATTTTTGCCAATTTGTTGTAATCCATTTCAGCTTTTTTAAATCTTCCGGTTTATTTGGCATGCCTTCTTTATGAATATAGTTTGGCGTGGCAAATATAATTTCCTTTTGTATGCCTAGAGGTAAGGCACGGTAATTACTATCTGGTAAATCACCAGCAAAAATGGCTGCATCCAAGTTATCGTTGATTAAGTCGAGCGCTTGATCTGTGACGATTATTTTTAACTCAATAAGTGGAAACTCAATAGTCAGCTGTTTTAATGCCGGAATGGCCACATTTTTTTCTAATATATTAGGAAAGGTCACCGAAAAAATACCACTTGGTGTTTGTTCGGCACTGGCAAGCTCGTTAAAGGCGAGTTCAACTTGATCTTTTAATAGTTCACTTCTGAATAATAATTTTTCACCAATGGCTGTTATCGTCATACCGCGCGTATTTCTGGAAAGCAATTGACTGCCGAGCTGATCTTCAAGGCGACTGATGTGCTGACTTACGGCTGACTTGCTCATTTTTAAATGGATTGCCGCTGCGGTAAAAGATTGACGGCGAGCGACTTCTGCGAAAATTAGCAAGCTTGGTAGTAGTTTTATATTGTTCATATTTTTAAACAGTTAATTAATATATTGATTATTGTTCTTTATTATTGCGTAACATATGTTGCTGTCAAGTTAATCAAATAACTAATTTAATCCTGAAAGGAAATAAAATGAGTGCGTATATAATTGTAGACCTTACCCCGATAGATACTGATAAACTTCAGCAATATAGTGCCGCTGCATCAGAAACATTAATGCCTTATGGCGGTGAATTTATTGTAAAGGGTCCAATTGAAGCTTTGCACGGGGATAGTGACTATAAAAATAAAGTTATTATCGCTTTTCCAAGCCGGGAAAAAGCATCTGATTGGTATCATTCAGATGCCTATCAAGCCCTTATTGATCTTAGGGATGAGGCAATGAACAGCAAGTTTCACTTGGTTGGTTAATTAATATTGAATGAGAATGGTTTTAAAGATGAAAATATTTATAATGATCCTCATTCATTCAATTTTTACATAAATTTGGAAAATAAAATGAGACTTAATGCGGATTTTAATGAAAAAGCAGTAATGAAGCCGGAGGATTATAAATGGGTGCCTTCGCCCATGCCCGGCGTTGAGCGGATGTTGCTTGACCGAATTGGTGATGAGGTTGCGCGCGCCACGTCGATAGTTCGTTATGCACCAAATAGTGAATTTTCAGCACATGATCATGATGGCGGCGAGGAATTTTTTGTCCTTGAAGGGGTGTTCGGCGATGAGCATGGCTTTTTCCCTGCCGGAACTTATGTGCGCAACCCAATTGGTACAAGCCACACTCCGAAAGTTGGACCTGAAGGCGCGACAATGTTTGTAAAACTGCATCAGTTTGACCGAGATGATAAAGCCCAGAAAATAATTGATACCAATAAACAACAATGGCTCCCTGGCCTCGTGGATGGATTAATGGTTATGCCACTTCATGAATATGAAGGTGAGCATGTGGCACTGGTTAAGTGGGCACCACATACGGTTTTTAGCCCCCACAAACATTTCCAAGGTGAGGAAATTTTGGTTCTTGAAGGCACTTTTCATGATGAACATGGTGAATATCCAAAAGGTACATGGCTGCGCAGTCCGCACCTAAGCCAGCATCATCCGTTCACCAAGGATGATGGCGCAACAATCATGGTAAAAACGGGCCATTTGACGCCTGATGTCGCAAATTGGACCGCGGGATAATATTATCCCGCGTTTTTGTTCAGTCTTTTTGAAAGTTCATACATTAACCAAGACGCGATGCCAATTATGATGAGCAGCATTCCCCAACGCATAAGTTCAGCGTAAAATGTAGCGTTAAATTCCGGCATAATAAAGAAATATTCATTCAAGCGATCGTTTCTTTCGGTCATCCAGTGCCAGCCGCTATGGGCGACAAGGGCGGATAGCAAGATTGTGCCGGCTTTTTCCGCGACAACATATTTGAACAATAAATTAAGTAGCGGTAGGACGAGCAGAAGAATGAATATCTGACCAAGTTCAACCCCAAGGTTAAATGATAATAAAGAAGTGAAAAGGTGCGATCCGGCAAACTGCATGCTATCGCTAAGCAAAAACGAAAAGCCAAAGCCGTGAACAAGGCCAAAGGCAAAGGCGACAATCCATCTTTTATCAAGTTTAACACCGACAATATTCTCAAAGGCCATATAAACAATAGAAAGCGCAATTAGCATTTCAATGAGCGGCGGGAACCATAAAGCCTGTGGTGCCAGTCCAAAGGCCGTGGATATTAATGTAATAGAATGGGCAATGGTAAAGGACGTGACGACCGGAATAAGGCCGCGGAAGCTACGAAGTGGAATGATAAGACAAAGTAGGAATAAAATATGATCCGTGCCTTCAAGGATATGAAAAAATCCAAGCACCATAAATTCGTATAATGCATGCAGTAATGAAGGGTCTAATTCAACCAGTCCCGGATCACCAACATAATTAAACACCCGTTCGCCAGTACCGGCAGGTATAAACCGTAATACGGTATTGGTAATGCTTGCTAGCTTATTTAGCGACGGGTGAATGGAAAATTTTGAATTTTCTGATTGAATTGGAAATTCGTAAAGCACATCAAGCATTGCCTGGCCGTAATATAATTTCTCATCATTGGTCATTTTAGGACTATTGATGTTGGCAATCGCCGTTTCATAGCTTTGAATTGATCTATCCTGCGGTGACGTGGCGCGGTAGGCGGTGATCATCTTATCTTCAATAAGTACGCCATTTTCATAGACTTGTAATTCTTCCGTTAGGTATACATGGGCGGCATCAAGGAGTATTTGATCGGCATTTTCGAAATCAAGATAACCCGGTCCAAATGTCGGATAAACCAGCTCGCTCATGCTTTCAAGCGGCACTCTGAGAAGCAGTTTTAAACTGTTCCCTTCCGGTTTTACATACATATGCACTGTAACCGACATAGGAATGTCGTGGGCCTTTACCAAGGTCGTTAAGGGCGAGATAAAATACGACATAATAATCATTGCTGAAAAGATAAACTGCTTGGCAATTTTTGCAGGTTTCAGAGTTCTGATGGTCATAATTTTTATATTTCCCTAATTTTTATATTTTAAGTGCTACTTCATAAAAAACCCTTGATGAAGAGTCAATTTTTAACGAACCATCACCATAAGATTCAATGCTTGTACGCGTCAATGATATACTGTATCATTTTGCCACAGCATAGTGTTCAGTTTAGAAAATGCTATACTTTTACTAAGCTGAATAAATAAAAAACGAAATATGGAATAAAATCATGAAAATAAAAAATAAGGTTTTGATGGGAGCTGCGCTTGCTGTTTCTCTTATCGGTTTGAGCCTTGGACAATCATTTGTGGAGGAAAGCACCGCACAGGCGCCGCAAGCCCCATCATTTGAAGTTGATCCATTTTGGCCACAACCATTACCAAATGGTTGGATATTGGGGAATGTAATTGGCGTTGCTGTTGATGCACGCGATCATGTTTATATTGTACACCGTGATGGCGGCGAAGGTATCTTTAGACCTTTTGCTGAACTTGGTTTACAACAAGGAACAAGTATCTGCTGTACACCAGCACCACCTGTTGTAGAATTTGATGCTGACGGTAATTTGGTTCGTGCATGGGGCGGCCCTGTTGAAGGCGCGCCATATACTTGGCCTGGATCAAACCACGGTATTGAAGTGGATCATAAAGGTAATGTCTGGATTGGTGGCAATGGCCCTAACGACAGTCATATTCTTAAATTCACCAATGACGGTAAATTTATCGCTCAGTTCGGAACTCCCGGCATTGCTGATCCTGATAGTAATGATACTACTCATTTCTCTCGCGTGGCGAAAATCTCCGTTGTTGAAGAAACCAACGAAGCGTTTATTGCTGATGGTTATGGCAACAGACGTATTGCGGTTCTTGATGCTGATACGGGTGAGTTTAAACGTTATTGGGGTGCTTACGGTGAAAAGAATATTGTTGATCCAACGGAAAGATACCGTCACGATCCGACAACACCACCGTCAAAAACATTCACAGGTCCGGTTCATTGCGTAGAACCATCAAATGACGGCCTTCTTTATGTTTGCGACCGTACCAGTGACCGTATTCAGGTTTTTGACCTTGAAGGAAATTATAAAAGTGAAGTGTTGATTGCGCCTGAAACTGGTGCTCAAGGATCAACATGGGATCTTGATTTCTCACGCGATGAAGCACAGAAATATATTTACCTTGCTGATGGTCAAAACCAACGTGTTTACATCATTGAACGTGCAACAATGGAAGTGCTAACTAAGTTCGGTGGCGGTGGTCGTCAACCGGGTCTTTGGTTTGCACCACATAGTCTTGCAACCGATTCAAAAGGTAACATTTATACAACTGAAACTTACGAAGGTAAACGTATCCAAAAATTCATGTATCAAGGAATTAAAAACATTCCTTCTGCGGATCAAGGTGCACTATGGCCAGCGGGTGAGCTTAACTAAGCCACCACATTCAGTTTAGATTTCAAAAACCTCCGGTGAAAATTTCATCGGGGGTTTTTTATTTTTTTGGATCAGTTGAAAATGAAATATCAAATTTATGTTGTTTCGTAATAAACATTGTGCTGAAACGGTATGTCTACTATCTAAAATACCCTAATAGACCGGTAAAATGGAGATATAGTAATGACAGAAGTATATATGGTGCGTGCATTTCCCATGTCGGAAAAAGGTGGTAACCCTGCGCCAATTGTTTTGAATGCGGACGGAATGTCTTCAGAAGAAATGCGTAAAATAGCCACTCATTTTGGGCATGAGAGTGGTTTTATTCTTACCGCTACAAATTCAGATGACAGTGATTTTAAGTTTCGCTTTTTTGTCCCTCATCATGAGATGGAAATGTGTGGGCACGCGACAATCGCCGCGCTTTGGGTATTACGTAAAGAGAAAAAAATAAAGAAGTCGAGATTAGTTATTGATACCTTGTCGGGGCAGGTCAACGCTATTGTTCCTGAAATAGGAGCAATATCAGTAAGCCAGCCCGTCGCGATTATAACCGAAGTTGATCCTGAATATATTGGGGAAGTACTAGCTGTGCTAGGGTTAAAGTCATCAGATCTTGCGCGACCAAACATGCTGAATTCATGCACAAGCCGGATTAAAACAATGATAGCATTGAAAGACGCCTCAATTTTGCATGCATTAGAACCGGACTTTGAAGCAATGAAGAACCTTTGCGATAAAATAGGATCAACAGGTTTATATCCGTTTGCATCAGGAAATGTCCCGTTTCTTTTTCATACTCGGCAATTCCCGCGTTCTTCCGGTTATCAAGAAGATGCAGCGACAGGTATTGCGGCGGCGGCACTTTCATTTAGTTTACTGAAATGGAACATGGCTTCACTTACGGATATTCTTTGCATACGGCAGGGAGAAGCGATGGGGCATCCATCTGAAATAGGGATCAACTTTCAAAAAGATGATGGTGAAGCAACAGGTTGTTGGATAAGCGGTATATGCGAGATTGATCTGCCTAATGTGATGGTTGAGTAATATTTAAAAAACCCCCGATAAAATTTTCACCGGGGGTTTTATTTTTTTATGATCAGCTTCTAATCATCTGGTAAGGCATACGCCCTTATTTCACCGGGGTAAGCACCGCCGCTTACGGCAACGATAATATATTGCTTACCATTAATGCTATAGGTCATTGGCGCACCGGATTGCCTTGATGGCATCCAAATCTCGCCAACCTGTTCACCAGTTGTTTTATTATAAGCCCTAAGCATGGCACCGCGTTCACGGTCGCCGGGGTTGGTCACGACCATATCACCGGCAATGGCCAATGTTTTGGTAACCATCATGCCAACACTGCCCCGTTGTCCGGTGCGGGGGATATCAAGTCCTTTTAATGCGGGATGGTTTCTGACATTATCCGGTGTTTCGCCGTGGGGAATGCGCCATAGTAATTCGCCTTTTGACATATCAAACGCGGCAATGATGCCGTATGGCGGTTTTAAAATTGATAATCCGTCAACATTAAGTGATGGTACTCGCACCGGTGGACCGTCATAAACTGGGTAACCCAGTTCTGTTGGCGAGCCCGGATTTTGGCCGGTGCCGCCCGCAAGAGCCATCTTAAATGGTTGCCCGCTTCTGCCCTGAAGATAATCAACGTTTGAATATCCATCAGGTGGTGGCGCAAGGGATATACCGCCAATAGCGGATACATTTGCCGGGGCATATAAAATATTGGTTTCCGGGTCAAACGCCCCGCCAGCCCAATTGGTGCCGCCGCCGGAATTACCAAGGGCAATTGCGCCAAGCATACCGTTTACATCACCAGGGATTGGCGGGTTATAAAGGGTGGCATCTTTCCAAACCCAACGTTCAAGGTTTATTAAGGCTTGCGCGCGCATTTCCGGGGTAAAATCAATCAAATCATCCGGCACGTTCATTTCTGAGCGACCATAATTAAGTTTTTCCATAACACGTGGCCGCGTCGGGGCGTACCATTCACCGGGGACATCTCCCTTTGGCACTGCGACCTCAGTAATCGGCCAAATCGGCTCGCCAGTGATGCGGTCAAATACAAACAGCATTGCTTGCTTTGTCGGTACCG
>JAESUD010000131.1 GCA_016763335.1 Emcibacteraceae bacterium
CAATGTATGCCTTACACGGTGGTGCGGCAGATGTTCTTGAAAAGCTTAATAAAGCCCGTGATGAAGGGCTTGATATTACAGCTGATATTTACCCTTATGATGGTTGGAAGGCACCAATGGCCATATTGATGCCTGAACGTGATTATACGGACCGTGCGGCAGCGGAATTTGGCCTTAGCTCAATCGCAGCACCATCAAGCATTACGATTTCAGATTATGACGGCGAACCTTCATATATTGGTAAAACATTAGAACAGTTAGCTGTCGAGAAAAATATTGATCCTGTAGATTTGATGATGCAACTTTTGCAACGTGCTGAAAAAGAAGACCTTAAAGAACGTGTTATTGGCCGCAATATTGGCGAAGAAGATATTCAAACCTTTATGAAATGGCCATATACCGCCATCACCACAGATGGCGGCATTAATGATAGTCATCCTAGAGGGCAGGGTACGTTCTCTCGGGTTTTAGCCAATTATGTCAGAGATAAAAATATTTTATCGCTGAGCGGAGCGATTAGAAAAATGACCAGTCTTCCAGCACATAATCTTGGTATTACCAATCGCGGCATCATTAAACAGGGCTATGTCGCTGATCTGGTGCTTTTTGACCCTGCTTCAATTCAGGATCACGCCACTTTCGAAAATTCACTGCAATATTCAACCGGCATTGATGCGGTATGGGTAAATGGGGAGCTGGTTTGGGATAAAGGGGCTGCTACGAATGCGCGCCCAGGACAAATTATTCGTCGTCATAATATAAAAAATAATTGACTGTTTAATAAAATAAAGGCTTCTACGAGATGAATTTTCAAATCCTTAAATTACGTAATTTTTTTCTATGTTTTATTACCCTGCTGATTGCAGTGGGTGGCATAAGTGAACCATCATACTCTCAGGTTGATATGGCAGTGGGAACTTATCCCGAGCCGCTTATAAATCATATTGCTGACTGGAACAAAAAACAGGTCGCCACGAAACAACGGCCAGATACCTATATTGAAATTGATCAAAGAGCCTTTTATGACAATATACGTCTCGTCAGGAAGACGTTTTTGAATGATAACACCAAAATGATGGTCGTCATCAAATCCGATGCTTATGGAAATGGATTGGAGATGCTCGGTAATGTCGCTGAAATGGCCGGGGCTGATTATTTTGGTCTCACTGAAAATCATTCATTAAAAACAATGAATGAAATGAATTTAAGCATTCCAATTGTTAGATTGCGACTGGCCAGTAATAATGAGCTTCTGACGGCACATTCTAATCCGGATGTGTATGGTGAAGTTGAAGAGATGGTCGGAAATATACAGATGGCTGAACTTCTTTCAAAAATTGGTGCAAAACAAGACCGTAACATCAAAATTCACTTGAATTTAAATTCGGGCGGGATGTCTAGGAATGGTTTTGATATGGACGTTGCGGACATAAGAGATCAGCTGCTTTCATTAACCAAGCTTAAAAATATCCAAGTCGCGGGCATAATGACGCACTTTCCAAATGCCGATGCCGTCGATATTGATGAAACACGTGCGGCTCTTGCTGTGTTTAAAGAACAAGCCAATTGGATCATTGAAAAAGCGAACCTGAACCGCCACAATATTCTGCTTCATGTTGCCAATACGTCCACTACTTTACGATTGCCAGAAGCACATTTGGATATGGTGCGTATAGGCTCTTTGGTACTTGGTGAAAAATTGGAGAAAGAAGCGCCAGACACCATAAAGCAATTAATGTCGGTCTATTCAAAAGTAGGACAAATTAATTTTTATCCCAAGGGAAGTTCTGTGGGATATGGCAGTAATTACACGCTAAAACGTGACAGCTATCTGGCCAATCTTCCTATCGGAAAAGTGAACGGAATTCCCCGTGATTTAGTCGAAGTTTTAATCGGTGGTAAAAGATACCCACCGGTCGGTAATATGTCCATGAGCACCACCATGATCGATATAACAGATGGCTGGCAAAAAATAACCTCTGGTGATGAAGTCGTCATTTTTGGCAAGCAAGGCCAAGATGAAATAAGGGTAGAAGATCATTGGCTGGGCAGCATTTCAGATGTCCATACCTTTATTGGCCAGCTAAACCATAATGCCAGATTTCCAAAGCCTTTTTCTATTGAATAAGGTTGTCTCTTCAATCTATTGAAATTACCTCATATTTTACTTAAGGCGCTATCAATGTCGTTTAATATATCATTCACGTCTTCAATGCCTACGGACATCCTGATCATGCCGGGTGTTATGTCGAGTTCATGAATTTCCGCGTCGGTTAGGCGGGCTTTAAACATTACAGCTGGCTGAACGACAAGGGTGTCTATCCCGCCGAGGCTAGCAGCGTTGATGCAGATATTGAGGTTTTTTAAAAAATTAGCGCCAGCTTGATACCCTTTTGGAATATCAAAAGAAAGCATGCCGCCAAATCCAGACATTTGCTGTTTAGCGAGTTTATGCTGCGGATGTGATGAAAGCCCCGGGTAAAAGACGTTGCCAATTTTTGGATGTTTTTCTAAGTATGACGCAACTTTAAGGGCATTGGTGTTATGTTCTGTAACACGTAATTTTAATGTTCTTATGCCCCGCAGTGCCAACCATGAATTAAACGGTGCAGCCGTTGGCCCAAGATCCATACTTGTATCCCAAATCCGCATCAATAACTCTCTTGTACCTACCACACATCCCGCTAATAAATCATGATGCCCACCAATATATTTTGTTGCACTATGAACAACTAAATCAATGCCAAGTGTTATCGGTGTCTGGTTAATTGGCGTCGCAAACGTATTATCACATATGGTTATGACATTATGTGTTTTCGCCAGACGCGAAATTAATTTCAAGTCTGTTATTTTCATTAGCGGGTTTGCGGGTGTTTCAACTAACATTAATTTTGTCTTGGGTGTTATCGCTTTTTCAAAGTTATCGATGGATTGTTGGTCTACAAGCGTAATATCCACACCAAATTTCGGCAAAAACTTAGTCAAGAAACTAATGGACGAACTATAGAGGTTTTTTTGTGCAATAATGTGATCACCAGTTTGTACTAACGCGAGTATAGTTGTGGTAATGGCTGCCATGCCAGAAGCAAACATCATTGCTTCTTCAGCACCTTCAAGCTCGGCAAGGACTTTTGCAATACGTGAGGATGTCGGTGTGCCGTGCCGTGCATAAAACACGTCATTAAATGGTTCTTGAGCCTTGTTTGAGAAATCCTCTGCACTATCAGTCCGGTATGTCACAGATTGATGTATTGGCGGTGAAACGGATGCGCCGTCCTCAATAGCAAAATCTGCATGAAGTGCTTTAGTTGCGGGCTTTAAGTTTTGTGGCAAATTTCTTTTTAACATCACTTTTCCTTATTTTGAGTTCAATCCTTACAATAACACTCGATATTTGGTATTAATATCGTTATAAAGACAATTAATATCGATATAGGGACATGTGTGATGAGTGAAATAAGATTTAAGGAACTCGATTATGTTGCGGGTGAAACTCTCCCCGCCCATGACCATGAAGAAGGTCAGGTTCTTTTTGCGCGGTCTGGCACAAAGGAGGTTACAGCAGATAATCAGTTAATGATTGTTCCTGCTAGTAGAATAGTTTGGGTGCCCCCTAAAGTCATACATACTGTTCGGTTTCGCACTAATACTAAAATGCGCACAGCATTTATTGCTTCAAATATTTTAAATAATATGTTTATGAATATCTGTGTTTTTCAAGTGACTGGGTTGTTCCGTGAAATATTATTGAGGTTGGTTGAAGGCAACCTTTACGATAAAGATCATAAAGAATTATTAGAGCTCTCATTAATAAAAGAAATATGCTTATTGAAAGCAGAACCATTTTCGATAAAATTTCCAACCGATAAACGTGCGAAGAGGGTAGCAGACGCGTTATTATCAAACCCTTCAAGGACTTTGAAAATACAGGAATGGGCCGATATCGCCGCTTGTAGTTCAAAGACTTTAAGTCGTCTTTTTATTAAAGAGACTGGGCTTACGTTTCAACTATGGCGAAGACACCTCAGATTGCTTCAAATTCACGACCTTCTGGATAAAGGTTCATCAGTTACGGAAGCTGCACATATAGTTGGATTTGCGACATCAAGCGCCCTAACCGAGGCCCACAAACAAACATTTGGATATCCCCCTACCAAGTTAAAAGATAGAAACTAACATCAGCTTTTATGTGGTCTTTTAAAATTAATGTTGAATTTTAGAGTATATAGTGAAGAGAATTAAACTCACTTCTGAGTTGCTTGGTTTCGTTTGAAAACTTATCGGGTTGGTTTGATTTGAGTATGCGGACAAACAATGATGCAATTTCGGGGATGTTTTCGGCAGTGACGCCCCAGCGCACTAATTCAGGTGTGCCAATGCGAAGGCCGTTTAAATCACCTTCAACTTGATCTATGGGAAGGCCAATGCCACTGGCAAGAAAGCCGCCGCGACGAAGATGTTTTGATGCGGTTTGCCCGCCGCCAAATTCAGCGGCCATAACGGCGAATTGATGTGAATTGGTGAAGCCTTTTTCGCGGGCAAAAACAGTCAACCCTTCATCGTTGAGCGCTTGTGCAAAAGTGCGGCTAACATTGATCATTTCTTTGGCATATGCGGGGCCATGCTCTTTCCAATCGAGCATGCCAATTGCCAGTGCTGCCGTTTTTGCGGCATCAAAATTGGCGGTCATGCCGGGGTAGGCGATGGCATCAATTTTTTGTGCAATTTCTGCATCATCTGTGACAATTAATCCACCTGCTGGTCCGCCCAAGCTTTTGTAGGTGCTCATTGTCATGAAATGGGCACCTTCTTTTAAAGGGTTTTTCCATGCTTTACCGGCGATTATGCCGCATTGGTGCGCGGCGTCGAACATTACCTTTGCACCGACTTCGTCGGCTATTTTGCGCACTTCTTTAACGGGATGCTCAAATAAATTTAGGCTGCCGCCAATTGTTATTAATTTCGGTTTTTCTTTCTTTGCTAAAACTCTCAGTTTTTCCAGATCGACAGTATAACCATCGCTGTCAACGGGGGCGTATACGGTCCTTAAACCAAACAACCCTGCGCATCCATCAATGTGATGGGTAACATGGCCGCCTATAGAGGCAGGAGGGGCGATAATAGTATCGCCCGCTTTGCATGTAGCCATAAAGCCGTATAGGTTTGCAATGGCCCCGGACGGAACCCGTACTTCCGCAAAGGATGCATCAAATACTTCCGCGCATAATTCGGCGGCAATTATTTCAATCTCTTCAATTGCTTCAAGGCCCATTTCATATTTATCCCCGGGGTAACCGAGGGAAGGGCGCGTGCCTAAACCGGAAGATAAAATTAATTCGGCCTTCGGGTTCATAATATTCGTTGCAGGGTTAAGATTAAAACAATCTTTTTCATGGATGTCTCGATTACGGTTCGCAAGACTTTCGACAATATCAGAAATTTCATTGGCATTTTGTGTAGCTGTCCGCGCAGAAATTTTTATCACAAACTGCTCAGAATGAACCGGTATCCAATCTCTTTTCCATAGTCTCATATGTTCCTCTTGTTTTTTATTTGCAACATATTGAAGCTTATTGCACGGAACCGACTTTATCCATCTTTTTAAAAGCGACAGATACTGGGAGTGGAAAGAAACTACGAGTAAAACTAGTGGAAGAATTTTGGCTTCTATAACAAAATACCAAAAAACCTTCTCTTATAAGGTGAGAATTATATGATTTTCCTGTTTTTTCTATTTATTGAATTCAAATGTTATCCTCTATTTTCAATATAGGATTGAAAGAGAAACTTAAAAAGGTATTTTAACTTTTTTATTAAGCATCCTGCTACTTAACTTAAGAATCCTTCTGAACGTTTCAAAATCATTGCCTCTTAATAAAATCATGTTGATACTTGCGGGTAGCTAATATTCTATGGTTTGCGTTTTACTTAGTGCGGATACATCTATGAGTTTGGTTTGGCTTTAATGCTCATTTGTTGTCTCTGAATTAAGTTTTTACTCTACATAATAATAAAGGGTATATTGTTCAGATTTAAGTTTTATTGTGTAGATTAATAAGAATCTTTGAAAGATTTTTCAGGTTGGCGAACATGCTGATTGTCGTGTTTTTACACATTTTTAATTTTGAATTAATTATAAAGAAGGGACTAATAAGTGAATAAATTTGGCAAGTTACTCGTAACGGCACCTCTTTTAACGGGTGCTAGCACATTAGCAGATGAGAATAGTGCGCCGCATTGGGGGGAGTTTGAAACATATAGTTCAGGAACTGCGCAATCCCCGATTGTTATACCCAATGTTGCCTACAAAAACCTACTCAATGCCTCTCTGTAATTTCGGCTGGCTCGTACTTCTGAGCCGTTTTTTAGGGTTAGGGTGTATTTGCCGCCTGTGGTGGGGTGGAGGCGGTCTATCATGTTTATATTGACGATGGTTGAGCGGTGGATGCGTTTGAAAATATCGGGGTTGAGGCGTTTATCCATATTTTTCATGGTTTCGCGTAAAATATGTGTTTTTTTGGATGTGTGTAGACACATATAATCACCAGCGGCGTCGATCCATTCAATGGTGCCGACATCAACGAGGCTGATTTCGCCGCGGTCTTTGATGTTAAAATGTGTTTCAAATTGTTTTTTGCTTGAAATATCGTCAGCGGTGAGAATTTGCGACAATTCAATTTCGGGCGGGGTATCAAGCGAACGGATCAGCTCAATCAATTTGGCATTTTGTTCAATGGCAATATGTTCGGCGATTTGTTCGCGCACTTTTATAATCGCCAGCTCAAGCCTTTCTTCGTCAATGGGTTTTAGAAGATAGTCAGAGGCGTGGGTTTCAAACGCCTGAATGGCATATTTATCAAAGGCGGTGGCGAAGATAATAATTGGTAATTCTTCGTTGGCGAGCGCTTTTACAACGTCAAAACCGTCAAGGCCGGGCATTTGAATATCAAGAAAAACCAGGTCTGGCTTTTCGGCTCTTATTTTTTTGATGGCATCACGGCCATTTACGGCAGTGGCGACAATGTCAATATCATCAAAATTATCGAGACGTAATTTAAGTCCTTTCAGAGCTAACGGCTCATCATCAACAAGTAGGGTTCTTATTTTTTTATTCTGCATGTTCTAGCGCCTTTTCAATTTCAAACGGAATTTCAATATCTATTTGAAGTCCCCCTTCATCGCGGTTCTTAATATTAATTATATGATTGTCCGGGTAAAGCTGTTTTAACCTGTTTTTAGTATTTTCAAGGCCGACACCACTGGAGTTTTCATTAAACTTATGTTTGGTCGGGAGCTTGGATATCCCAGGGCCGCTATCGCACAATTTAATGCATAATAGATCACCTTTTCGCGTTGCCACAAGGGAAATTGTTCCGCCTTCTTCCATGGGTGAGATGGCATATTTAATGGCATTTTCCACAAGCGGCTGAAGGAGTAGGCTCGGAATCAATGCCTTTTTCACATCATCAGATACATTAAAATCAAGGGTTAACCGATCCTCAAACCTCACTTTTTCAATATCAAGGTAAAGCCAGAGAGCGTAAACTTCTTCATCAATGGTTATTTTTTGTGTTGGTTGATTGACCAGACTGAATCGCAGAAACGCACTTAGTTTAGTCAGCATGCCGTTGGCTTCTTTTGATTGTTTATCAAGCACCAATGTCGAGATAGCATTAAGCGTATTAAAAAGAAAATGCGGGTTAATCTGATAGCGTAGCATTTGCAGTTGTGATTGGTGGGCCTGTGCAACGGCTTGCAGATACATTTCTTTTTGCTCAAGCAGTAGGAAATGATAATTGACAATGAAATAAGCCCCGCTCCAGATCAATAATACAAATAGATCATAGAGTGCGCGGCCAATCACAAATTCATATATCTGAACATCAATAAAGAAAGTCTGTAACACTATCCATGTATCGATTGAGCTTAAGAGTAATGCAGAGATGACAATGCAGCTTATTACCGAGAGAACCATTGTTGACGGTGGTAAGTCACTTTGTTTTAAGCGTCTATAAATAATCCTGAGAACAACAGTGATAAGAAAGCCACTTACCACTGATGTTATTACGGTTATTTGAAAAATTATATCTTCGCGGTCAGCATATAAGTTAAGCGCCCGCGCGGCACCAAAAGCAAGCCAGCCTGCTATTTGGAGCTTCCAGAATAAACTTTGTTTCTGCTTTATCTGTCTTTCAAAAAAATTAGCCAATAAAGCCCTTAATCAGCATTTGATATAATATGTACATCCTGCTGCGGATAAGGGAAACTGATCCCTTTTTCATCGAAACGATATTTGATGCTTCTGGTCAACGCGGCTTTAAGAGGGGCGAAATTGCCTCTCTCGGTCCAGACACGTACAACAAGATCAACGGAACTAGCACCAAGTTCACCAACAAAAATTGATGATTCAGGATCTTTTAATACCCTGTCATCTTCACTAATAACGACTTTAAGTTCTGCAATTGCCTTGTCAATGTCATCATCGTAACTGATACCAACGACAAGATCGATCCGGCGGTTATCATTGGCGGAAAAGTTTTTAATTGATGTGCCCCAAACCTGACTATTGGGAACGATGATTTTAACATTATCAAGCGTTGCCATTTCTGTGACAAATAGGCCGAGTGTTTTAACCGTACCGGCATGACCGGCTGCATCAATGAAATCGCCGACTTTAAAGGGACGGAACATAAGCAGCATTACACCGGCGGCTACATTGCTAAGCGTTCCTTGCAAAGCTAGACCGATCGCAAGGGAAGCGGCACCGACAATGGCTATTAAACTGGCAGTTTCTATGCCGAAGCGGTCAAGAACAGCCAAAATAGTAAATATAATAACTATATATCGTGCAATGCTAGAGAAAAAGGCCCCCAGAGTGTCATCGATTGTTTCGCTTTTTAGACAGAGTTTTACAACCATTCTTTTGACCCAGCCTGCCGCCATAAAACCAATAATCAATGTTAGGACGGCAAAAATGATATTTAAGCCATATTGAGTACTAAGCTCAATTATCAAATCCATATATTCTGTTGCTGCTTCTTCCATTTTTTTCTCTTTTGTTTTGTTATTGTTAAATTCGAAAATACGCTGTAATGAATATTAGCGCAATATAAAATTAACCATGGCGATAAAATTAAACATGATGAATAACCGTTGCCACATAATTGCCACATTATCCGCCCACTTTGATTTATCTTAATTCGATCACACAAATGTGATGATGGTTGAGTATGTTGTTTTTAAGAGTAAGACTAAATTTCATTGGGGAAGAGGTCAGGTTAAAAATTAATAATTACACAACAAATATATAAAGGAAATATAATGAGTAAATCAATCAATAGAGCAGGCCTTGCAATGGCAGTAGCAGCAGCCGGGTTATTTGCAGTAGCATCAGGCGCAACAGTTGTCGCACAAGAAGCACCACAAGTGCATTGCATGGGTGTTAACGCTTGCAAAGGGCAAAATGCTTGTAAAACAGCGGCAAATGCTTGTAAAGGACAAGGCGCATGTAAAGGACAAGGTTTCCTTATGATGTCAGCTGAAGAATGTGCAACAGCAGGCGGAAAAACTGAAGCATCTACTAGCATGTAATTGCAATTAATTTTAAAAAGGCGGTGATCGGTTATCCGGTTGCCGCTTTTTTTATGTTATAAGGGCATCATGAACTCTAAAAAAATAAAAAAACCTTTTCTTGGATATGGCCTTGGTCTGCGGACAGATCATTATGAAGAAATTCTTTCGTCTGATCCTCCAATTGATTGGTTCGAGATTATATCTGAAAATTATATGGTTGAAGGTGGTCGGCAACTTTATCATTTGGACAGGATTAAAGAGAAATACCCCATTGTTATGCATGGGGTGTCACTGAGCATTGGGTCAACAGACCCGCTCAATATGGATTATCTTAAAGAATTGAAAAAGCTCGAAAGTCGGGTTAACCCAGAATGGATTTCCGATCATCTTTGCTGGACTAGCCTTGGTGGGCATAATAGTCATGATTTGTTGCCATTACCGTATAATCAGGAAACCCTCAAACATGTGTCTGAGCGAATAAAACAGGTTCAGGATTATCTTGGGCGGCAGATTTTAATTGAAAATGCCTCAAGTTACCTGACGTATAAAGCGTCAGACATGACAGAATGGGATTTTATCAGCGAAATTGCTGATGAAGCTGATTGCCTTTTATTGTTTGATGTTAATAATATTTATGTCAGCGGGTTTAATCATAATTTTGATCCTAAAGAATATATTGACCGAATAAATCCTGAAAGAGTGTGGCAAATTCATCTAGCCGGTCATGAAAATAATGGTGATTATATTATTGATACCCATGATCATCCGGTTATTGATGAAGTATGGCAACTTTATCAATATACTATTGAAAAAATGGGCCCTGTCTCGACGATGATTGAAAGGGACGACCATATTCCGCCGCTCGATGAGCTGATAACGGAGCTTGAAAAAGCCAGAAAACTGGGTGAGGGTGCATGTTAAACCATATTCAAGAAAAATTTAAAGCGGCTATTTTTGAAGGTAAAGATGAAGCTTTTATTGCCGAGATAGAAGAAGGTGGAAAGATTGATCCGAAGCAACGACTTTTTATTTATGCCCATGCTTATAAATCTCGTTTGGTTGAAACGCTTGCAGATGATTTTCCCGTTCTCCATTCATTAGTCGGAGATGATATGTTTGAAGAAATTTGCCTTGATTATATTGATAAATACCCTTCAACAAGTACTCCTTTAAGATATTTTGGTCAGCATATGGCTAAATATTTGCAGGACACCAAGCCATATTCAGAAATAATTCCTGCTATTGAAATGGCAAAGTTTGAATGGACGTTTAATGATGTGTTCGATGCGCCGGATAAAGTTGCGGTTAGTGAAAGTGATGTTGGGGCGGTGCCGCCAGAAGCATGGACGACATTAAGAATTCATCTGCAGCCATCATTTTTTATGAATGAATATAAATGGAATACGCCCGCCGTTTGGTCAACCGTTAGCGACGAACAGGATGATAAACCAATGATGCCGCAGGAATACCCGGTTGCTTCAAATTGCATTCAGTGGAAAGCTGACCTCAAATGTTTTTTTCGCAGCGTGCCAGATGATGAAGCGGCGGTGCTTAAACTCGCGGCTCAAAGCAAAAGCTTTCCTGAAATTTGCGAACAGCTTATTGATATATATGAAGGGCAGGCCACGATGCGTGCGGCAGAACTGTTTAAAGGCTGGGTGATGGAAGGCCTTGTTTCAAGGCTTGAATATTTGAAAGTTTAGCGAACTTCTTTGATTGCCTGAAGTAGTGCATCAAAGGGCAATGTGACGCAAGTGCGCCTGCTTTTATGATCGCGTACCACATTGAATACATCCATATCTTGCCACTTTTTGTCGGACCAATCATTATGTTCCGGGCCATCAATAGCCTCTAAGGATGTTTTTATCTGTTCTAATAATTTAGATAAGCTTTTCTCGGTAAGCCTTTGGAAATGCTCCCCTAGTACGGATGCGCTTGCTTGACAAAGGGCGCATGCTTTTGCTTCATGACTAAAATCAACAAGCTTGCCACTGTCCATTTTAATATGGATTTTAATGCGGTCACCACACATGGGATTATGTACCATAACGCTATGGTCTGCATTATCGATCTCCCCGTGTCCGGTGGCATTTGCAGCAAGTCTTAGAATTGTTTTTTGGTATAGCTTATCAATCATGAACTACGATTAATATATTATAGTCATGCTGTCCAGCATTCAGATTTAATTGAATAAGATACAACCGATTTTGATTGCAATTGCAGGAAATAATGTTAATTATCAGGAAAATTTAGGGTACTAGGGAATAAATTAAGAAACTACAATAAAATGTTTTTCAGTAATGAACTCCATTTTGATATTCTTACTCTTTGATTTTTCTAAATTTTTCGAATTAACAATTTTTAAAAAGAGTTTTTTAAATGGAAGAATTAATCTTTGAC
>JAESUD010000132.1 GCA_016763335.1 Emcibacteraceae bacterium
AGAAGCCCTGCAAACTGTGGCCATGGTGCTGGCGGAACTGGTGGCGAATGGTGACCTTATCACCGCTCAAGATCAAAATGATGGCATAGCTGAACGTGCGGGAATATCACGGTTTGAGGGTGTGGTCTTTGCTGAAGGATTGGCCGAAGGCGTGGTGGTAATGCATGAACCTCGTGTTGAGATTACCCAACATTTATCCGAAAACTATGATCAGCAGCTCGAATATCTTGATCAAGGGTTCCATAGATTGCTGTTGCAAATTGATGAGATTATGTCTGCAGAAGACCTTATTCATCACGGCGAACATCGTGAAATTCTTGACGTTTATAAACTCTTCGCTCGCGATAAAGGCTGGCGGGTAAAAATTGAAACAGCGATTGAAAGCGGCCTTAAGGCTGAAGCTGCCGTTGAGAAAGTTCAGTTTGAAAATCGGTCAAAAATGATGAAGACCGAAGACCCTTATTTAAAAGAACGCTTAAGCGACCTTGATGATCTGGCTAATCGTTTGATCCGCCACCTTATGGGTAAAGCCGGGACCGCGGCCTCTAAAACATTGCCTGATAACGCGGTTGTTATCGCACGCAATATGGGTCCGGCTGAATTGCTGGATTATGATAGGGAAAAATTGAAAGCGGTGGTGTTACAAGAAGGATCATCAACATCCCATGTAGCGATTGTTGCTCGCGCGCTCGGTATTCCTATGCTAGGGCAATTGGAAGCTGGCTTGCTAGAGATTGATGAAGGCGTTCAAATTATTGTACACGGCCTTGATGGTGAAATTTATATATCACCACCACCGGAAATTCTTGAAACTTATCGCGACGCTATTGCATCGCGGACAAAGCTACTCGCCCGTTATGATGACATGCGCGATAAACCAGCTGTTACCAAAGACGGTGTTGAAATTGAATTGATGGTCAATGGCGGACTAGCGATGGATATTGAAGGAATGCACCGAACTGGTGCTGAGGGCGTTGGGTTATTTAGAACCGAATTTCAGTTTATGATCAGTAAAACCCTGCCGCGAATTCAACCCCAGGCAGCATTTTATAAATCCATTATTGAAGCGGCGAACGACAAGCCGGTTATTTTTCGTACGCTTGATATTGGTGGCGATAAGGAAGTGTCCTTTTTAAAGCGCGATAAAGAAGAAAACCCTGCTCTTGGCTGGCGGGCGATCAGGATCGCTCTCGACCGTCCGGCCCTGCTTAGATATCAGCTTCGGGCTCTTATCACGGCAGCAGCCGGGACTACGTTAAATGTTATGTTTCCAATGATTACAACGGTCAGTGAATTTAAGCTTGCCAAATCAATATTGGAAAAAGAACTGGACCGTCACAGAAAAAATAATCGACCCATGCCAAAGGATGTAAAAGTTGGTACCATGCTCGAAGTACCAAGTCTGGTATGGCAGCTTGATGATCTTTTACCGATTGTTGATTTTATCTCGATCGGTAGTAATGACCTGATGCAATTCTTTTATGCCAGCGACCGGGATAATCCAAAATTAAGCAATCGTTATGATACACTTTCACCGGCGTCTCTTAAAATGCTGAAGTTCATTGTTGATAAATGTCAGGATGAAAATGTACCACTTACACTGTGCGGCGAGATTGGCAGCAGGACGGTTGGCGCGCTCGCTTTACTTGCTTTGGGCTTTCGTCGGCTTTCCATTGCGCCGGCAGCAATTGGCCCGGTTAAAATGATGATTCGCAGTTTAGATCTTAGTGCTATAGAGCCATTTGTAAAAGAATTGCTGAGTCGTTCTGAACATAGCATTAGGGGTGACCTTAAGTCATTCGCCCGGGACCATAACGTTAGAATCTGACGATTCAAGGCTAATTTCCCCCATAATTACCGTATGTTGCAGTTTTTTGTTGACTCATTGCATTAATATAATGTTGACTTTAATTTATTGGGGAAAAAATAGAATATTGTCTGCGTAAAAAATAAAAAATAAAAAGTTAGTTTTGTTTAACGAAATTATAATCTTTTTAAGTAATAGTGACGGCATGGAAAAAGAATATTAACCATGCTTATTAACTATAAGAGATTGTTAGATAAGTAAGTAGGGCAGACAAGTATCTACAAATATATATAAAATAATGTAGATATCTTAAAAGCTGGGAATGATTAAAGTGAACTCGATTTGTACAGAAATTACGTCTGAAGAGACACTCGATAGTATTGGTAAAGTTTTAAAGCAAGCACGGCAGAGATCTAAAGTTAGAGATTTAAATGTAATTGCTGAAGAATTATATATTAAACCACATTTGTTGGAAGCACTAGAGCAAGATGATTTTGCATCATTTCCTTCTTCGTGTTACGCCACCGGATTTTTGAAAAATTATGCGACTTATTTAGCTTTAGACGCTAAAGATATGGTCGCACGATATGAAGCAGAGTACGCAGGCTTGAAAGACTGTGTTGTTCTGGATTTTCCGGAAGTAGAAAAATATAATTCTCTACCACTTAAAAGCTTGGCGGGAATTGCAACATTATGTGTCGCCATTTTTGTGGGCGTGTGGAGCGGGTTTGATAAACTTGATGCTGAGGAATTTGTGGCGGCGTCCAATTTTAATTCATCAGATATTTCGGCGAATACCAATAATATTTCAAATATCGCTGTCATAGGTACGGATATCGCTGTCATAGGTACGGATGAAGTTCACCTTAAAGCAAATCAGGATGTTTGGGTGCGCCTATCTGAAGCGGACGGAACCATCCGGGTTGAGAAAATATTCCAAAAAGGCGAAGACTTGGTCGCACCAGAGGAACAAGGTTTAAGCCTTATGACCAATAATGCTGCGGCACTCTCTATTTATGTAGATGGAGAAGCTGTCAGTGCTCTTGGTGATGAAGGTGAAATCATAGAAAATATTGCTATGGAGCAGGAAAAATTATTAGAACTTTCCATGCTTGATTGATATTTTTTTCTAATCAATCAATAAACTATTATCAAATTGTCTCTCTCCTTGTTATTAAGGAGAATATTTCAGCGCATTTGGCTATTATAAATGTCCAATGTAAATTTGAGCTAGGTTTAAATAATGAGCATTCGCCCTTACCGCGATATCATCCGTCGAAAATGCCGTCAGATAATGGTTGGCAATATTCCTGTTGGCGGTGATGCGCCGATCAGCGTCCAGTCAATGACGAATACCCTTACCACGGATGTAAAGGGAACTGTGGCGCAAATTCAAGAACTCGAAGATGCAGGCGCAGATATAGTTCGCGTCTCCTGCCCTGATGAAGCTTCTACAAAAGCCTTAAAAGAAATCATAGATAATGTTTCGGTGCCTATCATTGCCGATATTCATTTTCATTATAAGCGTGGCATTGAAGCTGCCGAAGCAGGCGCCGCCTGCCTAAGGATTAATCCTGGGAATATTGGAAGCCCTGAACGGGTGCGAGAAGTCGTTTCAGCCGCAAAAGATCATGGCTGTTCTATGCGTATTGGTGTTAATGCCGGATCGTTGGAAAAAAGCCTACTTGAAAAATACGGCGAACCCTGTCCGGATGCCATGGTCGAAAGTGCATTGGAACATGCCAGAATATTAGAAGATAATGATTTCTTCGAATTTAAAATCAGTGTTAAAGCATCAGATGTGTTTTTAGCGGTTGCCGCCTATCAAGGCCTTGCCGAGGCCTGTGATTACCCTCTTCACATTGGCGTAACTGAGGCCGGCGGGCTTCGCGCTGGAACCGTGAAATCATCTATTGGCATGGGCATGCTTCTATGGTCAGGTATCGGTGACAGCATCCGTGTTTCATTATCCGCTGACCCAGTTGAAGAAATTAAAGTCGGCTTTGATATGCTCAAAAGCCTAGATTTGCGCCACCGTGGTGTGCGAATCGTCTCCTGCCCGTCATGTGCACGGCAGGCCTACCCCGTGATTAAAACAGTTGAAGCGCTTGAAAAGCGACTTGAGCATATTTCAACACCGCTTTCTTTAAGCATCATTGGTTGCGTGGTAAATGGACCGGGTGAAGCAAAAGAGGCCGATATCGGCCTAACAGGTGGCGGTAATGGCAACCATATGATTTATTTAAACGGCGTTACCGATCACAAGATTGACGATGATGGCATAATTGATCATATTGTTGAACTTGTAGAGGCAAAAGCGGCCGAACTTGAAAAAAACAATATTAAATCTTAGTGAATTTTTGGGAGAAAGAAAGTGGCGCGGCTCCAACCGGTACGCGGAACACACGACATATTAGGGGATAAGTCATTAAGGTTTCGTACAATTTTTGAAATTTTTCAATCCGTGGCACAACGTTATGGCCATCAGGAAATTGACACCCCTATTTTTGAATTTACGGAAACTTTCAAAAGAACATTGGGCGACACATCTGATGTGGTGACTAAGGAAATGTATACTTTTGAAGACCGTGGCGGCGAACAAATAACTTTGAGGCCTGAATATACCGCTGGTATTGCTCGTGCGTTTATGTCGAATGCTCTTCAGCAATCTACGCCCTGTAAATTTTACAGTTTTGGCCCGATATTTCGTTATGAACGTCCCCAAAAAGGTCGCATGCGGCAATTTCACCAAATGGATGTTGAAATTCTTGGAGTTG
>JAESUD010000133.1 GCA_016763335.1 Emcibacteraceae bacterium
AATGCTATTCGCCGTTACGGTAAAGAAAAAATTACTGTGCCTATGGGCATTGCCGACTTAGACTTTAGACAACATCCTGCTGTTGTTAAAGCACTACAAAAACGTGCTTCATATGACAACTACGGTTATGAAACACTTCCTGACAGTTACTGGCAAGCTATTATTGACTGGAACAAAGATCGTTATGGACACGAAATTAAGAAAGAATGGATCAAAAATTCATCAGCTCTTAAGCCTGGTATGATTTCATCTATGCGTGGCCTTAACCCGATTAAAGGTAAAGTACTTCTTCAAACACCAACATATAGTGGTTTTAAGGGAGCTATCGGCAAAGCAGGTATGCGCGTTGAAATGAACCCGATGAAAAAAATCGATGGTCGCTGGCATATGGATCTTGAAGATCTTGAAAGCCGCCTTGATTATGAAACAAAATGTCTTATTCTTTGTAACCCTAATAACCCATCAGGCGAATGTTGGACTGCGGATGAGCTACGTGCTCTTGGTGATGTATGTATGCGTCACGGTGTGACCGTTCTTGCTGACGAAATCCATTGTGATTATGTCAACAAAGGTCAGAAGTTTACACCATATGCATCTATCGGTGAAAAATATGCAAATAGCAGTATTTCTTATCGCTCACCTTCAAAAACATTTGGTCATGCTAACTTGAAAGTTGCTTATTTCTTCACTAGCAACCAAGACCTTATGGACGCAACGATGATTGGTGGCGGTCATGATACTGGCTGTAACGCTTTTGGTCTTATCGCTTGTGAAACTGCTTTCCGTGAAGGTGCGCAGTGGGTTGATGATGTACAAGAATATGTTGATAGTAACTTTGACTATCTTGTAGAATATGTCAATAAACCGGGCAATATGCCTGGCGTTGAATATAGTAAACCTGAAGGTACTTATCTTGCATGGCTTGATTGTAACGGACTAATGGAAAAAGTTTCAAGTCCTGATCAAATGAAGGTCTATCATGATACACAAAAAGCTGCAGGCAGAAGACATTCTGGTCTGACAAAAGAAATGTGTATGGGTGAGTGGATCGTACAAAACTCAGGTGTTCAACTGAACGCTGGTAGTTCATACGGCATTGGTTCTGATGGTTTTATGCGCATGAATGTTGCTGTTCCACTTTCAAGTCTTAAAACTGCGCTTGATGATTTAAATGCAGCTCTAAAAAAACTAGGTTAATTTAAACCAATAAGTTTTTTACTGGCGGGCCGTTTCCTTCTTGGGGGGCGGCCCGTTTTATGTTCTCCTTCATTATATTGCCAAATTATGATATGTTATCATTTAACGTACGCACAAAATAAAATGGGAGAATGAAATGAAGAAGATTTTTGAAACAAGTCGTAGAAAATTCATGAAAACCGTCGGCCTTTCTGCACTGGTTAGTGCGGCTAGTGGCAGCGGTGCCATTGCCATGGGGCAATCAAGCGGCCCATCGGGCAAGGGATATGATTTTGATGAAGTATATCCCCGTATCAATAGTCGGAAATGGGAAGGCGCCTATAATACTTATGGCCGCGACAATATCGATGTTGCTATGGGGACGGCGGATCTGGACTTTAAACAGGTTCCTGCCGTTGTCCGCGCCCTCAAAGAAAGGGTCGAATATGAAAATTATGGCTATGAAGCAACGCCGGACAGTTTTTATCAAGCCATCATTGACTGGAATAAAGATCGTTACGATCAAACCATCAAAAAAGAATGGATCAAAACATCATCCGCTTTAAAACCGGGTATGGTGTCTTCTATGCGGGGCCTAAACCCAGTTAAGGGTAAGGTAATTTTACTGACACCCACATATAGTGGTTTTAGGGGCGCGATTAATAAAGCGGGAATGACCGTGGTCATGAGCCCGATGAAACGGGTGAATGATCGCTGGGCATTTGATCTTGAAGACCTTGAGAGTAAACTTGATTATGAAACAAAATGTGTGGTTCTTTGTAATCCTAATAATCCGACTGGTGAATTTTGGGGGGCTGATGAAATGCGCGCCCTTGGCGATATATGCATAAAACATGGCGTCACGGTTCTATCCGATGAAATTCATTGTGACTTTCCCAACAAAGGCTCTAAATTTATACCTTATGCATCACTTGGTGAAAAATATGCCAATAGCAGCATAACTTATCGCTCACCCAGTAAAACATTCGGCCATGCTTGTCTTAGGGTTGCTTATTTCTTTACACAAAATGAAGATTTAATGAATGCCACAATGGCAGGTGGCGGCCATGAACAAGGGGTAAACACCTTTGGTGTACTCGCTGCGGAAACTGCCTTTCGAGAGGGCGCTGAGTGGATAGATGATCTTAATATTTATTTGGACGAAAGCTTTGATTATATTGATGAATTTGTAAACCGTTCCGGTGAAATGCCCGGTGTAAAATTTAGCAAACCGGACGGGTTATATCTGGCATGGTTCGATTGTAATGGCCTTAAAGAAAAAGTTGCCAGTCCAGAACAAGTGAGAGCATTGCATGATAAATGGCGTGATGAAGGCAATCACCGCCCTGTTACTCCCGAAATGTGTATGCAGGAATGGATAGCCAGGAATGTCCGTATTCACATTCTGCCCGGCAGCTCATACGGCATCGGTGCAGAAGGCTTTATGCGTATGAATATCGGCGTTTCCCGTACGATGGTAAAAATGGCAATGGAAAATTGGAACAAAGCCCTTAAAACGCTGGGGTAATAAATTACCTTAAACAGCGCATTTGCTGCACAGTGATATTGATGGATCGAGCACTAGTCTTTTTTCATCAATATCATCGCCACAGGTCAGGCAATATCCAAAATCGTCTTCTTTAATGCGGATGAGGGCGGCTTCAATGCGGAGTAGTTCATTGTCGCGGCGACGTTTTATTTCTTCAGCCATGGCTTGTCCCTGTATGGCATCCATGCGTGATAAACGCCCAACAGAGGTTTGATCAAGTGTGACGGTGGCTGAATTGCCTTTGGTGCTAGAAATTAACTCTGTCAGCTCACTTTGTCTGGTGAGGAGCATGGTTCTATATTTATTTAAATTCATTTTTCCCCCTCATAACAATTAGTCAAATATTGATTTTTTAGGCAATTTCAAAAGATGCAATGACTTCACAGACAAAACCGACGGGTAGCGCGTTAGTGCCAATGGCGGCACGGGCGGCAAGGCCGGCATCGCCAAATACATCGCGTAATAATTCAGATGCGCCGTTTATCACCAAATGTTGTTCGGTAAAATCGTCGGTGCACCGAACAATGCCCTGGAGTTGTACGCATTGAACCACACGGTCAAGATCACCGTCGCAGGCTTTTCTTAATTGTGAAAGCACACTGATGGCGGCTTGTCTTGCCGCATCATAGGCTTGATCGCGGGTATATTCAATGCCGACGGTGCCTGACATACGTGGGCCTTGCCCGGCGATATAGACCATATTGCCGACTTTGCGAATGGGCGTATAGGCAGCAATTGGGGTTGCAGCCTCTGGTATTTCAATGCCAAGTTCGGCGAGGCGGGCATCAATTTTACCGCCGGAAGTTTGCGGTGTTTCCACTTCTGCTTCCGGCGCTTGTTCAGATTTTCCGCAGGCGGTAAGGATGCTTGTTAGTGCCGCGCTGAATAATGTTCTTCTGATCAAATTCTTTGCTCCGTATAGATTTAGCTTATCTCAATACGGCGAGAACTTCGCAAGCAATGCCAAGTGGTAAACTATTGGTACCAACCGCGGCACGTGCAGCAAGACCGGGTTCGCCCCAAATGTCGCGAAATAGTTCAGATGTACCGTTAACCACAAGATGCTGTTCAGTGTAATCATCAGTGGAATTAACCAAACCCTGAATTTGAACGCATTGTTTTACTCGGTCAAGGTCACCATCACAGGCGGCTTTAAGTTCACCAAGAAGTGAAACTCCGCAAGCGCGGGCGGCGGCATATCCTTGTTCAGTTGTCATGTTATCACCGAGTTTACCGATGATAGGGCCATTTGCATCTCTTGGTACTTGTCCAGCGATATAAACCATATTGCCGACTTTACGCCATCCGACATAGGCGGCGACGGGCGCAGATACGCCCTTAACTTCAACGCCTAGTTCTGCGAGCTTCGCATCAACTGTCCCCATTGACTGTGCTTGTGCTTTGCCTGTTAATAGACTTGCGGCAAGTGCAGTTGCGCCTGCTGCGGCAAAAAAACTTCTTCTTTCCATGATAGTATCCTCCATATAGATTATAATTGTTGAGCATAGTTAATCATTCTTATGATGTTAATTAAAGCTAAAAATTAAATAAATTAGAATGTAGGTTTATTCGGCCACATAGGGGGGATAAGAAAAGCTTTGTACACTGTATTTTTGATAAAAAAAGAGCGGCCATTTAAACGCATATTGGATATGGCCGCTCAAGTATAAAGCGTTCGCAAGTATATGAACATATATATTAATAAAGGCTTAAGTTTTATTGTTAATAAACAGTTAATTGACAGCAGTCATTTGATGTCATAGGGTTTGAATACGTAAATTAACAAGTTAGAAAGGGAATTCATGGAACTTGTAACTATTGTCATTTTAGTGGCACTCATTGAATATATTTTTTTTGGTCTTCTCGTTGGTAGAGCGCGCGGGACATATGGGGTTAATGCACCAGCGACATCTGGCGATCCGACATTTGAATGTTATCATCGCGTACAACAAAATACGCTTGAACAACTTATTGTTTTTATCCCCGGTATTATAGTTTTTGCTCAAAATGTGAGCATTGATGTGGCCGTTGGCCTTGGGGTAATATATATTATAGGTCGTATTGTTTATCTTAAAAGCTATGTGGCAGATCCAAAAAAACGTAGCATCGGTTTTGTTTTAAGCTGGCTTCCAGGTATTATCATGGTAATTGGCGGCTTAATCGGCGTAATCATGAATATGATGTAAACTTTTATTCATAAAATCATTGAAACCTCGCTATTTAGCGGGGTTTTTTTATGGGTAATAGCGAGGCTTGAACTCTTGTTCAAATGCCCTTAAGCTATTTTTAAAATACATCACAAATATAAAGGGAAAACAATGTTGCGAACTGTTACTGCGGCAATCATATTATTCATTACCGTTTCTTTTTCTGTTAATGCCGAGACTATTGCCAAATTTACAGATGGCATGGAAAAGAAAGAAGGTTTTTTTGATATTTACCTTAATCATGACAAAGGTACGGTTTATCTGGAGGTTTCCAAATATAATCAGGACTTTATTTATAAAGTAAGTCTACCCGGTGCACTGGGGTCAAATGATATCGCCCTTGACCGGGGTCAGCTCGGCGGTACCAAGCTGGTTTATTTTGCCCGTGTTGGCGAAAAAGTTTTCATGCATCAGAAAAATCCGCGCTTTATCGCAACAACCGATAACCCGCGTGAAAAATTAGCAGTAACAGACGCCTTTGCCCCATCCATAGTCTGGAGCTTTAAAGCGGTAGCCACGGATGAGGGCGGTAGTTCATTGATTGATATAACCGAAATGATGATTTCTGATCAGCACGGAATTGTCGCCAAAATCAAAAGAAACGGCCAGGGAGATTTTAACTTTAATGAAGATCGCAGCTTTGTTAATTTTGATAAGGTTAAAACCTTTCCAAAAAATACCGAGCTTGAAAGCACGGTTACTTTCATGAGCAAAAACCCCGGTAATTTTGTGCGTTCCGTAGCGATAAATGCCAATATTATCACACTTAAACAACGGATATCGTTTGTAGAGCTTCCCGATGATAATTATAAACCACGGCTATTTCATCCGGCTATGAGCTTTAACCATACGAAAGTGGTTGATTACGGCACGGCCATTGATCAACCGATTGAGAGGCGCTATATATCGCGCCACCGTTTGGTAAAGAAAAACCCTGATGCCGAAATCAGCGAAGCGGTCGAGCCGATCATATATTATATTGATAGCGGCGCACCGGAAGCAATTAGAAACGCATTGCGCGACGGGGTTCTATGGTGGAATAAGGCTTTTGAAGCCGCTGGGTTTAAAAATGCCTTTCAGGTAAAAGTTATGCCGGAAGGAATGGACCCGGATGATGTTAGATATAATGTCGTTAACTGGGTGCATCGTTCAACGCGTGGCTGGTCATATGGCGCCAGCATTAGAGACCCGCGTACTGGTGAAATTATAAAAGGTCATGTGACACTCGGGTCACTTCGTTCCCGTCAGGATTTTATGATCGCAAATGCGGTGACCGGACCATATACGGACGGAAAATCAACTGATAAAAGCATCGCCCTTGTTCTAGCGAGAACCCGACAGCTTGGTGCCCATGAAGTGGGTCATACGCTTGGCTTTGCCCATAATTATATTGCCAGTATATTTGGTGATGATGATATTATGGACTATCCACATCCGAAAATCACTATTGGTGACAACGGAAAAATAGATATTGAAAACCCATACAGCACAGAGATCGGCACTTGGAATAAAATCGCTGTAAACTGGGGTTACCGTCAATATGATAATAGTGAACAAGAACAGGCAGGGTTAAAGAAAATTCTTGAAGATGCCTATGCTGCCGGTCATAAATTTGTGGCTGACGGCCCTGATAGCCGCGGGGCATCAAGCCTTCATGCGGATAGTAACCTTTGGGACTTTGGTGATGATGTTTTAGCGCAAACTAAAAACTTATATGAAGTTCGCCGGGTAGCGCTGGCAAATTTTGGCCTTGATAATATTGCCACTGGCACGCCGCTTTCTCAGCTTGAAGAAACATTGGTACCGCTTTATTATTTGCCAAGATTTCAGATTAATGCCGCCTCTAAATCTATTGCCGGTATGATTTACGGATATGAGATTAAAGGCGAAACATTAGTGCCGCGACATTCAATTGTTTCTCGCGCAAGACAGGACGAGGCGACCGATATTGTGCTTGAAGCCTTAAGCGCGGATTATCTGACACTGCCAACACATATAGTAGATCTTATTCCACCGAAAGCTTTTGGTTACCGTTTAACACAAGAAAGTTTCCCGCGTGATACAGGGGCTAGTTTTGATGCGTTGGCGTTGGTTGAGGCCCACGCCAATCACACGCTTGGTTTATTGTTTAATAAAGAACGTTTGGCGCGGATCAATGATTTTAACGTCCGTGATAACGGCCAAATCAGCCTTGATCGATACATTGTCAAAATTGCCCAAAAAACCATGTTGGCACCAAGGATTACCGATAACCCTCTAAAAGCTGCCGTACACCGTCGCGTTGGTCATGTATTTGTTCATTATATGATGATGACGGCATCTGATAATGGTGCCTCGCCCGAAGTACAGGCAATGGTGGCATCGCACTTAAACGGTCTTAAAACTATATTAGAGGACCGCATAGCCAATGATGAAATGATCCGCGAATATAAAGCCCATTATCAGGCACAAGCAAGACGCATCGGGTTATTTCTGTCTGGTGATTATAAACCTAAGTCTAGCGATCTAGCGCCAATCCCGCCGGGAGAACCAATTTAAGAGGATTAAAGAAAAGGGCCGTCAATTGATTGTCTTTTTTTTATAAAAAGGATAAGTTACGATTTTCATACTTATTTATAAATGAAAATGCTATTCTTTATGGGTGTGGTCGATGGTTGTTTTACAACATATGATGCGAAATTAATAAATTCTGGGGAGATGATAAATGGCAACTATAAAAGAGCTAAAAAAGGATGTCGAAAAATATCATAATGACATAAAAACAATGTCAGAAGAATATGAGAAGTTATTAAATGACGAAAAACAAAGCCTAACAAAATTAAATGATAACTTGATTAAGTCAAAGGAATTATTAAAAGAAGTTTCTGAGAATCTAGTCAAAAGTAAGAATGTAAATAATGAGCAAAGCTCACTTCAACGAGCAATAAAGAATGCACAAAGTGATGCTACAAAAAAGTTTAATTTAGCGTCTACTAAGTCGTCTAGAGCCGAAGATTTATTGACTAAGGCAATAGAAAATAATAAAAATTTATCAAAAATATCGGAGTCAGTAAGTAAGTCGAAGAGTGATGTTGATACGAATAAGAAATTGGTAAATGATTTACTTAAGGAGATAAAAGATACAATCATTGAGTTGAACAAAAATGAAAAATCTGTAACAAAAAATTTGAATTCACTTTCAACTAAGTACAGTGAAATTAATGATATGCATCGGGACTTATTATATGATGGGACAGATGAAAACGATGTAGCGATAGTGAGTTTAGAAAGTAAAATTCACACGATGATTGAAAAAATAAATGAAGAATTTACAGATATTCAATCAAAGAACGAAAAAATAGCCATTACTAATGATCTTTTTTTAGAAGAAAGAGAAAAAGAATTTAAGCAGTCTAGAAAAACATTAGAAGATGAAATTAAATCTTTGTTACCAAATGCAGCAACCGCTGGGCTGGCATATTCATATTTTGATGCAAAAAGTCGTTATGGCGCAGTTCCTAATAGATACCCTAGTGAGGGTTTTTTGATTAATATCTACAATTACTTTCGTCATTTATTTTCTAATCGTATCCCGATAGCATTTAGTTACATTTTATTTATTGCGCCCATAGGAATTATAGTTTTTCTTTTCTTTGATTATATTGATCAAATTTCTGTACTATATGAAAAAATAAAATCGAATGATAACCTATACCGTTCTCTTTGGGTTATTTTCGCAGCAAGAATTTTCATTAGTATTCCTTTAGCATACCTGAGTTGGTTTGGAATGATTACTATTCAATCTTCAAGAAGGCTCTACGAAGAATATAATCACAAGCAACGTGTTATGGAATTATATCAAGGCTTTAAAGATGAATTGGGAGCTCAGAAATACAAAGAACTTCATAAAGAACTCTTAAAAATATTATTAGAGGTAGTAAAGGATAAGCCATCTCTTGTTTTAAATGAATTTGATGAAGCAACAAGGAAATCAATTTTATCCGAAGTATTTAAGAAAGATAACGAAAGTGGAGAGAAATATCCAGAGAACTCTTAAAATTTATATCGGATTTGTGTACCAACGCCGTAATCTGTGGTTACGTTATTTAGACCAACTACGCCGTATATGTTTAAACCCCAGTGATCGTCAAGTTGGACGTCGGTATAGGCGAAGATTTCTTTAGGGGAGTTGAAGCCCGGTGTAGCGCTTTCTCGGTATTCGTAACTGACGCCGATACTGGTATCAAGGGTAAGGTAATATGAAAGGCCGACCGACGCGAAGAAACTATTTTGTAGATCGTAAAGGTGGGTTTCTCCGACGAAACGATACCCAACTGTTGCAAAGGGCATTAGATTACCGATTAAATATGACACATCGGCTTTTAGCATGTAATCAACTTTGCCTGTGCCTAATCCTTTAGTCTCGTCAGCAGTTGGTATTGTAATGCGTGCTGTCAGATCGATATAGAAATCGTTGCTATAAGGGTTTTCAATTGAATATGTGGCAGAAAGATAAACATCACCAAAACCATTTTTCCGCGAGCTTACGAACCTATCCGTACCCGTCAACATTACGTCAGTAACAAGTGGTGCGCCTTCAACGGCAGTAATAACATTTTTCGGAGCCGCAAAAGAAATATAGCCACTGCTGGCTTTAAAGCTCCATGATTCTGTGGAATATTTCATGCTATAAGGGATATAACTAATGTTGGTATTTGCCGGCAGGTTAAATTTTCCACTGCTGTAATCATATCCAGTGGTAAAGGTTAACTCATTTTTATTATATATTGGAACGGCAATATAATCTTCATTGATTGAAGCTTCGTCGAATGCTGGTTTTTCATCTGCTGTTTTTATTATCACAGCATTTTGTGCATAAGTAGGGCTAATTGATAGGCCCAGTATTACCATTGATACGATTTGTATTTTTTTATATGACATTTCAGTTATTTGCCTTATCCACCCAAATAAATAAATTAAACTCGATATTCTATAAAAGATAAACCATAGTTGTTTATTTGTAATTAATTTTATAGTTTTTTTTCAAGATAATTTAAACATTTTTTTCCAAAATTACATAAAACATTGCATTATGACAAAAAAAAGGCGACCACATAATTGGGTCGCCCAAGTTTGGGGGAGGAAATAATCAATATAAAGATTAGGCAGAATTTGTTTACAAAAGGTTAATTTATTTTAGCAATGCCTTAATAAACTAATGATTGCATAAAACAGAACTAGGAAACTTAATATTTTAGTAATGGTTTCAAGTAATTAAAGATAAACGTGTTTAAAATTTTTTTATTTATAATAACCTTTTTTTTAAAGTTTTCTGAAAATTTTAAAAAAGTTTTCTCCGACTCACCTAAATAATTTTTATTAACAGGTGATTTTAAAGTCTAATTCTAAACTACTGCTTGACGAAGCGCCATCAATCGTTAATTTTGAAAATGCAATAATATTACATTGGGTATGATCTATGAATTTGAAGAATGGTTTTTTGGGATTAAGCACGTGCGTGTTTATGGTTGGTATCGGGGACCAACCCCTTCTTGCTCAGGAAACAGAAACAAAACTGGATGATCAATTTGATATGCCAGATGTAAGAGTACTTCAAAAACAAATAGATGATTTAAAAGCCAGAGTTGATCAGCTAAATAACGGAACAGTTTTTGTTGGTGGAAATCCTATAAAAGACACAATAAATAACAGTCCTTTATTAACCTGGAATCCAGGACCAATTCTCACATCGGCCGATAAGAAATTTTCATTTAGAATGAGTGGACGTATTACTTATGATTATGCATCGGTAAGTTTTAAAGATGAAAATGGTATAACGCGGCCAAATGAGAAAATAAATGGTGTGGGCCTTCGTCATCTGGAAACGGGTTTTCGCGGTAAGATGTTTGGTGACTTTAATTATCGGGTGGCTGTGAAATTTGTCGATAATGAAGTTGATGTCAAACTAGCATATGTTGATTATAACTTTGGAAATACGCAAATCGTTCTCGGGCAAACAAGAACCTATAATACACTTGATAAATTAACCCCGCCCCATAATCATGCCTTTGCGGAACGGGCATCATTTATCAATTCATTAAGGATAAACCCGCGTGTCGGGGTAGGGATTAGCCATCATGGTGATAATTGGTCAGTGAGTGGTGGTTATTTTTTTGAAAATGCTAATAGTACCAATAATTCGATCGACGATAATAATATGGCGTCTGCGAGAATAACGTATAGTCCTAAGTTTGAGAATGGCATTGGTCTTCATTTTGGTGGCTCGACATTCTACCGAAATGAAAATGGCAATGCTTTCGATCATAAATATAGTACACGCCCATTTGCAAAGCAGGGTGATCTAAAACCGCTCTCATCACAGATATTCAATATAACCAGTGAAACTTTTTATAACGGCGAATTTGCCGCCACTTATAAATCTTTTGGCTTTCAATCAGAATATGGTGTGATTAAAAACAAACTTGGTAATGGGGAAATATTAACCGCACACTCACCATCATATGAAGGCGGGTATGTTGAAGTCAGTTTCTTCCCAACAGGTGCGCAGCGGACCATTGACGGTAAAGATGGTCGATATGATAAGGTAAAAATAGATAACCCGGTAGGCGCAGGTGGCATGGGAGAAGTCAGACTTGCCGCGCGTTATGATGTTGCAGACTTTACCCATGAAACATTTGGCAGAAAACAGAAATCAATTATTTTCGGGGCCGATTGGTATCTTAATGCTGTAATGAAAATTCAGGGTAATTATGCTCATTCGATTATCAAAAATTCTATAAATATCAAAACAGATGTCGTTGATACATTTAATATGAGATTTATGTTTAATTTCTAATAAATTCTATTTTTATCATAAAAAATGCATATTATTTTGTTTTTTAGGTAATCAATAGAATTATTAACTAGATATAAAAAATTAAATATGATATTTGCAATGCACTTTTATATATTGAGTAGCATGGATAATGGATATAAATCTGCAAAAACATTCGGATAATGGTGAAGTAGAAGCGCTGCTTGACACATCATTTGGTCAGGACCGTCATAAAAAAGCAGCTTATAGCTTGCGAGAAGGTGTCGCGGCGATAAGCGAGCTATCATTTATCATCCGAAAAGATAGTTATCTCATTGCAACTTTGCGATTTTGGCCTGTGAAGCTAGGAAAGTATGATTTGTTATTACTTGGGCCGATTGCAGTACTTCCATCGCTACAGGGTAAAGGTTACGGTATCACCATGATGGAATATGGACTTAAGCAGGCAAAAAAACTTGGTCATAAACGCGTTATTCTTGTCGGGGAGGAAAGTTATTATTCACGCCTTGGGTTTAGCCGTAAATGTGCGAAAAGCATAATAATGCCTGGTCAGAACGATGAAAGCAGATTGTTGGCGCTTGAATTGGTTGCGGGATCATTTTTTGGGATTAAAGGAATTATTTCAAAATATAATTAGTAATAATTCTATCTTTATATTGTCATAGTATTTTCATATAGTTGTTCTAGGAGTGAACTATGACAGAATCTGATGAAACTAATCATGACTTATCCGGGTTTAGGCCTGATATATTTGCCTTAAAAGCACAAAAGGCAACTTCTGGTAAAGAACTGCCGCCAGTACATTTATGGAATCCAGATTTTTGCGGTGATATTGATATGCGTATTCGCCGTGATGGAAGTTGGGATTATATGGGGACACCGATAACCCGAAAAAGAATGGTAAAACTGTTTTCAACTATATTAAGACGTGATGGCAAAGATTTTTTTCTTATCACACCAGTTGAAAAGGTAGGCATTAAGGTTGATGATGCACCGTTTACTGCCATCGAAATGGACATAAACGCAGACCATATTATTTTTAAAACCAATGTTGATGATTATGTGACGGCAGATGATGAACATCCCATCAAAGTAATTATTGATGTTAAAACGGGTGAACCGTCGCCCTATATAAGGGTAAGGGATAGTCTTGACGCATTAATAACAAGGAGTGTTTTTTATCAGCTTGCCGACATTGCCGTTGAACATGATGGAAAGCACGGCGTTTGGAGTGGGGGATGCTTTTTTCCGCTAGATGCATAATTAAGGATGGTTAAATGAAAAGTCATATTAATAAATTGTTTGTACGCCATGATCCGATTATGCGGCGGGCACTTACACCGGCGGAGGCGCGGGTTTGGTTGCGGCCTACTAACGGTGATCATTCGTTATATCGTCCCGGCAACATTTTTAACGATCAGAATAATTTTATCAGTGAGCTTCCCTTAAAAGCATCCGCAGTTCTTGTACCAATTGTTGTTAGAGGGGGTGATCTTTCAATTATGCTAACGAAAAGATCAACCCAGCTTAAAAGTCACAGCGGGCAGGTGAGCTTTCCCGGTGGGCGTTGTGATGATGGTGACTTACATGCGATGGAAACGGCATTGCGTGAAGCGAGGGAAGAAATAAACCTTCCCGAGAGCCATGTTGAGGTAATTGGTGCCATGGAAGATTATGAAACGGTAACCGGATATAGTGTTGCGCCAGTCGTAGGGTTTGTGAACCCTGATTTTGAAATAATCAGGCAAGAAAGCGAAGTGGCAGACGTTTTTGAGGTGCCACTTGATTATATTCTTGACGAAAAAAACCATATCATTGAAAGTATTATGTGGCAGGGTACGAAGCGCCATTATTATGTTTTTCCACCGATAAATGAAAAAGGTGAAAATTATAAAATATGGGGGGCGACAGCGGCAATGCTTGTAAGGTTTGCCAGATTGGTCAATGAAAGTGAAAAAATTGCAGCTTAATATCGATGATGAAGTATGGTTGAAGAACCCCGACTTAAGATCACTAATGACAATTTTAAACCAGGATTCTGGTCATGCGAGGATCGTTGGCGGTGCTGTTAGGGATGCGCTGCTTAATATATTTCGCAAACAAAAACGTAAAATTGGCGACATTGACATTGCATCGACACTCAGTCCGCAAGAAAATATTTCTTTGCTGGAAAAAGCAGGTATTACCGTTGTTCCAACGGGTATTAAACACGGTACAATTACAGTTATTATTAATAAAAAACCTTTTGAAATAACGACTTTACGCCGTGATATCAGCACGGACGGTCGTCATGCGGAAGTGGAATATACAAAAGGCTGGAACGAGGACGCGAAACGTAGAGACTTTACCATTAATGCATTATATTTAGATATTGACGGCAGTATTTATGACCCGCTTGACGGACTTAAAGACATTAAATCTGCGAAAGTTCGCTTCATCGGCAATGCAAATAAACGCATTGAGGAAGATGCGCTGAGGATATTACGCTTTTTCCGCTTTTCCTCGGAAATTGAAGTGGGGGCTATTGATGAACAAGGCATGCTTGCGTGTGTCGAGCTTAAAGAAATGATTAATGGTCTTTCCGGCGAGCGAATAAATCAGGAATTAAAAAAAACATTGCTTTCAAAACGGGCGAGTCAGATCATTCCGCTTCTTGCGACGATTGGTTTGCTTAGGGTTATTTTGCCTGAATATGATGGTTATGATAATTATAAAAAATATGTAAAACGTGAAAAGAAACATAAATTGAAAGATTTTATGGGCAGACTTTCAAGCCTTTTACCGCGTAATGAAAAGATAATTATTCAAGTATCCAAAAGACTCAAACTTTCAAATAAACAACGTGATCAGTTGACTGCGTTTTCTCGTGAATATAAAAGTCACGACCTGCGCATGAAAACTCTACGGCGGGTTATATATCAATATGGCAGAAAAACCGTCATTCATAACTTACTGCGTCTTGGCACACTTGATGAAAAGGCACTTAATTATATAAATGATTATGTGGTGCCGGAATTACCGGTAAGCGGCAAAGATCTCATTAAACAAGGATGGAGCGAGGGGACGGAAATGGGAGCGGAATTAAAAAGGATTGAACAGCAATGGATCAATAGTGATTTTACGGTTTAATAAAATCTAGCATGGCTGTAATGCTATCTTTATGGTCCATCAATGTAGAATGGATCATTTTTACCAGTTTAAATTCATGGGGGATATCAAGACGGGTTTCGGCAACGGTAACAATACCATCATTGTCGCCCGGTAAAAGAGGGTTAAAACCGATATCATTTCCAAGTCCGCCGGCAATAATCAAAGTAGGGATCAATGGTTCACTTAGGGTTTTAATTTTTTGCGATGGTAAAACATCCTGACCCGATTGGCCGGAAATAAACTGGTAAGTTTTCATGCGGTTAAAAAATTCAGCAATTTGTGCACCTTTATTAGGCGTGCCCATCATGACGAGCTTATCAGCGGTAATGCCGTTCCACACCATCGAACGACTTAATATCTCTCTGGCAACAAGGCCGCCAAGGCTATGGGTAACAAAAGAAACTCTTTTGATGCCGATTAAATTTTCAAGTAAATGGCTAAAGTGTGTGGCGTGCTCGTCGACTCCCTCAAAAAGGGTGGCATAATTTAAGGAATGCGCCGCGTAGCCAGCATTTTTTAGAGCCAGTTTTGGCTTATCCATAATCCCGGCATGACGACCTAGGCCATGAATGAGTAAGACGAGATGATCACTTTCAAATTTTGCATCAAGCTCATCAATCTTTTGCATACAGGCATCATAATCTGCAAGAAGAAGACGGCGTCTATTCCCGTCAAGCAGTCTGTACCTGCCAGTATTTACATTTTTTTGAATATGGTAATTGCCGCGTAAAATGACGTCGGTCCAAACATAACGACCACCAAGGTTGGTGATCTCATGTTTGAGTTGTTGCTCGAATTCATTCCAGCTCATTATTTCCATTTTGCTTCCGGCGGTAATGACATCAAAATTGCGTCAACATTGCCCCCTGTTTTAAGGCCAAAGGCGGTTCCACGGTCATACACGAGGTTAAATTCTGCATATAAGCCTCTATAATATAACAGTTCTTCGCGTTCATCCTCGGTCCATTCCTCGTTTATATGACGGCGAACAAGGGCTGGATAAATATCCTTAAAACTACGACCTACATCTTGAGTAAAGGCAAAATCTTTATCCCAGTTTTCGCTGAGTTGGTCATAAAAAATACCGCCTTCGCCGCGGGCGCGGTTACGGTGGGGAACATAAAAATATTCATCACACCATTTTTTAAATTTTGCGTAATAATCATCACCGTGGCGGTCACAGGCGGATTTTAATGCATTATGGAAATCTGCGGTATCCCGTTGGTTGGGCAAGGCAGTGTTAAGATCAGCGCCGCCGCCAAACCAGCCCCGGGTTGTGACAATGTGGCGCGTATTCATATGAACAGCGGGAACTTTTGGGTTATGCATATGAGCGACAAGGGATATACCGCTGGCCCAAAAGCGCGGGTCTTTATCAGCGCCAGGTATCTGGGCGGCAAATTCCGGTGAAAATTCACCGTAAACTGTTGATACATTAACGCCAACTTTCTCAAATACTCTGCCTTTCATGACGGCCATGGTGCCACCACCTTTTTTTGGATCATCGTCGCGGAACCATGACTTTCTCTCAAATCTTCCTGCTTCACGGCCAGCATTAACGCCGGTTAGCTCATCTTCTAATGCTTCAAAACTATCACAAATTTGATTTCGTAATTCTTCGAACCAATTTTTTGCTTTTTCTTTTTGATCTTCTGTGTTCATGGTCTTTATATTTCCGGAAATTGGTTGGTTTGTCTTAATGCTTCACCCAAAACCATAGCCGCAGAAAGAGCAATATTCAATGATCTTGTCTTTGGTGTCATGGGAATAAGCAGCCTATGGTCGGCGCGGTTGTGCACATCTTCTGGTACTCCTGCACTTTCGCGACCAAGCAGTAAAATGTCGTCTTCTTTAAATTTAAAATCTGTGTAAGGCATTGCTGCCTTGGTGCTTAACAGGATAATACGTCTATTTTCAATAGTTTCTAGAAACGTTTCCCAGCTTAGATGACGGGTAATTTTACTTTGATCAATATAATCCATTCCGGCTCTACGAAATGATTTTTCACCAAACGGAAAACCGCATGGTTCAATAATATGAACCGTTACATCCAGACAGGCGGCCATACGAATGATTGTGCCGGTATTCGGCGGAATGTCAGGTTGGTATAGGGCTATATGCATAAATATTATTTTAACGGATATGACAAAAAAATGGAAAGGTATTCTCAAGAAGTTTTTAAAGGCAAAATAAAACAGGACGAACTTTTAAAGTTCGCCCTGTTCAAATTTTAAAATCAAATGGTTTTTAAATTTCGTTTATTGCTTTTTCTATATTTTCTAAAGCTTTAACAAGTTTCTTACGGGTGGTGCCCAAGTTCATTCTCATAAAACCTGCGCCGCCTTTGCCGTAATGTTCCCCGGCATTAATATTGACACCGGCATGTTCAACAAACCATGTTTGAAGCCAATCACCAGTATCAACATGTTTAATGCTCTTAACGCCGAAAAAGTCAGTAACCATAACTTTGTTTTCAATGTTATAGGCCGTTTCATCAGCGGCTTTCTTTTTCGCACCAAGCAAATCAATAAGCGCATTACAATCAATCCAAGTAAGATATGTACCCTCATGAACTTTATATTTCATAAGCGGAATTTTTTCGGCGAGGGTTTTCTCAAGATATTTGGAATTTCCATCAATATATGAACGCATATCATCCATATAACCAGCACCATCTTTGTATGCTGCATTGGCGGCCACTGTGCCGGTAATATTCATTAAAAATCTCAAATGCCCGGCATCAACAACTTTTTTCATATATTCCGTATTATCAGAGAACATATAAGCGGTTCTGAACGAGGCCAGATTAAATGATTTACTTGTTGATTTTAAAGTAATGCTGTTCATGGCATATTCTTCACCAAGTGATGCATATGGCACATATTTTGTATGATTATTAACGAAATCACAATGAATTTCATCGGCAATAACCAACACATCGTTTTTGTTACAGATGTCGCCCATTTTTCTCATCTCATCTGCTGTCCAGCAGTTGCCTGTTGGGTTATGCGGGTTACATAGTATTAGTTGTCTTGCCCCGTCAGCAATATGTTTTTCAAGATCGTCAAAATCAATTTCATAGCGGCCATTCACTAACTTCATTTCATTTTGTGCCGTATGCATATGTTCTGCATCCATGACCATAAAGAAACTGCTGTAACCTGGTGTTTGCATAATGATTTTATCACCAGGTTTACCGAACGCTCTTAAAATACTTGCAACGCCGTCGAGTACACCTAAGCAGTTTTGAATTGTGCCTTTAGGCACTACTTGATTATAACGTTCTTTATTCCATGCAATAATATTATCTAAATAATCGGATGGTGGTGATTCATAACCCCAGTTTTCATGGTCAAAGCGTTCTTTAAGCGCGGCGGTAATTTGTGGCATGGTTCTAAAATCCATGTCGGCAACGCCCATTGGAATTTCAACTTTAAATGGCGCGTATTGTGCATTGATCGCGTCCCATTTAAAATTATTAAAACCAACTCTGTTATATTCTTCATTAAGATCATAAGACATTGACATGCTTGACGTTTGTCCTAAACCGCCCGCGATTGCTTTTGTTGATCCAAGGGCGCCAAATAATGTTGTGGCCCCAACCCCTTTCATAAATAAGCGTCTGTCAACGCCCTGTTTATTTTTAATCATTTTTTCCTCCGTATATAATAAATTATAATATTTTTTGTTATTAATTATTAGCTATAAATTTTCATTTTCAGTGCATAATAATGCACTAATTCTTTCCAAATTAAATTTAAGCCTTTAATGTATATTTTATTTTTCGGGAAATGTAAAATCTGAACATAATAAGTGTCAGGTAATTAGATTATCTTGTTATAATTGTATGATTTAATATACTGGTTTAATAAATTACTCTTTAATGGATGAGATAGATTTGCCCCAATTGAAATTTGATAATTCTTATGTCCGCCTGCCGGATAACTTCTATGCAAAAGTGGAACCTGATCAGCCAACAAATCCCGGACTAATAAGGATAAATACAAAACTTGCCGAGCTTTTAGGGCTTGATTTGGATTGGTTAAATTCTGACGCGGGACTGGCAATGTTATCGGGGCAGAAATTGCCAGATGGCGCTGAGCCGATTGCCATGGCATATGCAGGGCATCAATTTGGTGGATGGTCGCCAACGCTTGGTGATGGGCGGGCGTTATTAATTGGTGAAATAATATCACAAGATGGTATCCGGCGCGATATTCAGCTTAAAGGGTCAGGGCAGACGCCTTTTTCAAGGCAAGGTGACGGTAAATCCGCATTAGGGCCAGTAATGCGCGAATATATCGTCAGTGAGGCCATGGCGGCACTTGGTGTGCCAACAACACGGGCGCTAGCGGCGGTGACAACCGGGGATATGGTGTTTAGGAACGGTATGGAACCAGGGGGTATTTTAACGCGTGTGGCGCAAAGTCATGTCAGAATAGGGACTTTCCAATATTTCTACGCCCGCGAGGACAATGGCGCGGTAAAAACATTGGCAGATTATGTCATCAAACGTCATTATCCTGACGCAAATAAAAGTGATAATCCTTATGCTAAAATGCTCAGTTTAATTGTTGAGCGCCAAGCAAAGTTAATAGCAAAATGGATGTCGTTAGGGTTTATTCACGGGGTGATGAATACGGATAATATGCAAATTGCCGGTGAAACCATTGATTATGGCCCCTGTGCATTCATGGATGTTTTCCACCCTGAAACTGTTTTTAGTTCCATCGACCGTAATGGACGATACAGCTGGGCAAATCAGTCAAATATTGGGAAATGGAATTTATTACGTTTGGCAGATACGTTATTACCAATAATTGATGACGATATTGAGCGGGCAAAAGTCATCGCAGAAGAAGGTATCGGCAAATTTGATAATATCTTCGAAAAAACGATTTCAAGTTTATTTAACTTAAAACTGGGATTGTTGAATGCTAATGAAAATCAACATGACTTAATTAAGATGACATTTGAAATGATGACGAAAAATGAGGTTGATTTTACCTTGTTCTTTAGGCACCTGACAAAAGTTGCTGATGGGGGTTCAACAGAAATATTATGCAGCTTATTTAATGATCCAAAGGACTGCGAAGATTGGCTTGTTATATGGCGAGAATATATTTCAAAGGAAAACACTGACCCAAATGAACGTTTAAAAATAATGCGCGCAAATAACCCCGTTTTAATTCCCCGCAATCACCGCATTGCCGAAGCAATTAAAGCCGGTGAGGGTGGTGATTTTGAGATGTTCCATAAGTTGGTCGATGCCTATAAAAAACCATTCGATGAACAGCCTGAATATACAGAATTAGAAAAGGCGCCAACGAAAGACGAAATTGTCCATGAAACCTTTTGTGGTACGTAATTGGCGTTTGGGTATATAGAGTTTAAAAAGTATAGGCCGCGCCGAGTATAAAACCGTAATCTAATTGTCGTTCAATGGCGGGATTGTCAAGTATCATTGTGTCAAGAACAGCGAGTTGGGCACCAAGAAGGCTGCTCCAGTTGTCGTCAAATTTGTAAATATGTATAATTCCGGCACTATAATTAATCACTGGTTTGGTGATCGTATAGGGTTGAAGCACGACTTCTTCCATATTTAAAAGCATTTTATTGGTGACTTGTTGCGAAATGCCCCATAAATAATTTGCCATTTTTTGATCTTGCCAAGTCATGGTAAGTCTGGGGATGACAATTGATTTTTTTGAGTTACTCAAAAATGTAAAACTATATGCAATGCTGACCTCTTTACCGTCGGAGGCGCCAGTTACATCTTGTGAAAATGATAATGCCATTGCGCCAAATGGATGTTGATAGCCGCCTTTAAACCCCGCATCGACGGAAAATTTCCGCCTTGAATCACCGGGTCTCATTCTAGCACCAATAAAACCATCAACGAAAAAACCACCTTTATAGGGATTGTCGACGTGTTTAATATGATAGCCAGCTTTAAGTTCACGAATGAATAAATTTTTACTACTATAATCAATTATTGGAAAAGGGAATGCTGATATTTTTTCACCTCTAAAGGGTGAGTTTCTGACAATTGTACCAATGCCGACAGACCATTTACCATTTTCATCAAGGAAGAGTTTTTTATAATTTAGTAAGCCGGCATCACCCTCTGCCTGTTCTTCGGCGAGAAGTTGAAACGGTAAAAGAGCAATTACCGATATAATAAGTATTTTTTTCACATGATCTCCGGCACTCATAGTGTGATAGTTTCATATGAACGTTAAATGTTGTTTAAAATATGACTAAGGTTTTAATTAAAGGGCATGTCTGAATGTAAAATTATAGCGGTATTTACCGGTAAGAGGATGATCGAAGTTATCTAGTTTTTTTACCCCGTGGTAATGCCGCCGGGCCGGGCCGCCAAAAATCAATAAATCGCCGGAATTAAGTGAAATATTTAAGGCTTTACCGCCGCGTGTTTCTCCAAATATTTGAAAAATTGCCGACACGCCAAGCGAAACAGAAACAATTGGTTGCGTAAAATTTTGCTCATCCTGATCAATATGCGCCGTCAGCCTTACACCTGGTTCATAACGGTTTATAAAACAGCTATCAGCAATAAAATCTTTAAAACCTGCTTTATCCGCCGCATTTGAAATGATTTTGCTTATATTTTTGGGGATAATAGGCCATGCATTACCGGATAAGGGGTCATTGTTTTCGTATCTGTATCCGCGCCTGTCTGAATACCAACCAGCGTCCCCCATGCTAGTGCCAGCAACATTAATTTTTTTACCGCCCGGGGTTATCATATGACGAAAAGGAGCTGTTTCAGCCACCTTCATGGCTTGATTGAAAAACAGCTCTTCATCAATATACTTTTGAAACAGAAACACCCCGGGGGCGAGTTCTTCCATCTCGGGAGCTATTGCGGTGAAAAGATCATTTTGCATCATGTAATATAATTCCAAGAGTATGTCTTTTGCCAGAATGTATTTTGCTGACGCCGTGACGTAACTTGGCCCTATAATAACCACGCTTTCCAGACTTTGGAAACTCATTTACGGCAAAAACTATCGCGTCCCCTTGCTGTAAGTTATGTACATGGGCAACAGACTGCATTCGTGGGCGTTGTTCAATTAATGTAAACTCGCCGCCATTATACTCATCCGCATCGCTCAACATAATTGCTGCCTGATAAGGAAAATGAACCTCACCATATAAATCTTGATGAAGGGCGTTATAATCATCGCTGCCGTATTTAAGGATAAGCGGGGTTGGTCTTGTCTGGCCATGAGCATGGCAAAAGTCAATATATTGTTGATGATTATCAGAATATACATCATCCCGCTTTAAACGAGCAGACCAGTTATTGGCGGCGGCAGTTAAATGTTGGTAAAAATATTGCCGCAATTGCGATATTATATTTGGTAGTGGATAGGCATAGTATTTATATTGCCCGCGACCAAAACTATAGCGAGCCATATCAATTACGCTACGGTATATATCACTTTCGTAATCCGCAATAAGTGTCTCGCATTGCTGGGTGGGTAAAATACCGGGAATTATTACGAACCCATTTTTTAAAAGCGCGGTTTGTATGCTTTTCCAGTCTAAATTCTCTTGCATGTTTTTTTAATCCTATTACTCTATTTTTTATAAAAACATGAATGGTAAGGGGGCACTATCCGATTGTTGTTCTTAAATTAAAAACGGATGAAATATAGTAATGAATATCAAGAAATTAATTGGAATTACGAGCCTTGGTTTGATGGTGGCATCATGCAGTGAAAATGAACAGGTTAAAATGGACACGGCCTGTGAAGCCGCCGACATGGTACTCCATAATACGACTATTTATACGGCTAATGACGATCAATGGACCGCAGAAGCGGTCGCTATTCTTGGTGATAAAATAATTTTTGTTGGCTCAAATGCAGATGCAGGTCTGTATATGTGTGGTGATGCCAAAATAATGGATATGTCTGGTAAATATGTTTTTGCCGGTTTTACAGATAGTCATCAACATCTTGAAGGGGTGGGAAAACGGACAAAAACGTTAAGTCTGTTTGGTATTGCTACATTAGCGCAAACTGTATCAGCCATTGAAGAATTTGCCGTTAATGTACCTGACGGCGAATGGGTGCAAGGACGTGGCTGGATCGAGAGGGAATGGAGCGACGAAGAACGTTTTCTTACCCGTCATGATGTGGATGCATTTACGGCAAATAAGCCACTGTTTATGCCACGCGCCGACGGTGTATCGGCACTTGTTAATTCGAAAGCACTAGAACTCGCAGGTATTACCAAAGATACGCCAGATCCGGAAGGTGGAAAATTTGAACGTGACGCCGACGGCACACCAAATGGTTATATTCTTGCCAAAGCTATGGAAATATCCCGCGCAATCATTCCCGCCGAAACACCAGAATATATAAAAGACAGCCTTATTCGCGGCTTAAACGGTAACGCATCACTTGGTTGGACCCAAACACAAGATGCGGGCATGCCTTATAATATGGTGGAAATTTTAAAGGAAATCCATGCTGAAGGCAATATGACACACCGGGTTTATGCCGCAATACCCGTGGATGAAGCATGGGATATGCTTGAAAAAGGACGTGAAAAAACCGACGATGATATGTTTGATGTGCGCGGTATCAAAGTATTTATTGATGGCACGCTCGGTTCACGCGGCGCAGCGCTTATTGAGAATTATTCAGATGCGGATCATAACGGATTTATGAACCGAACAACCAAGGAAGAGCTAGACCCGATTTTACGGGAAGCCTTAAGAAAAGGCATTCAGATTGAAACCCATGTAATTGGCGACCGGGCAACCAGGTCATTGCTTAATTGGTACGAAGAAGCATTTAACGCGGTTCCAAAAAGTGAATGGGCATCAGAGGATGTCAGATGGCGGTTAGAGCATGCACAGATCATTCCGGAGGTTGATCAGCAAAGATTGGTTGATCTTGGCATTATGGTATCCATGCAACCTTCTCATGGCATCGGCGATCTTAATTTTGCACCAGCAAGATTGGGGGCGGACCGCCTAGGCCATTCATATCCGTGGCAGCAATTAGTCGATAAAGGGTTGATGATTTTAGGTGGATCGGACGCGCCGGTAGAGTTAGGCGACCCGAGGATTGAATTTTATGCGGCTGTCGCGAGAAAACGCCTTGACGGTACATCTGGTGAAGGGTGGCATCCAGAGCTTGCGGTATCCCGCGAAACGGCCTTAAAAATGTTTACTATCTGGCCAGCGCATGGCGCATTTCAGGAAAAAATAAGGGGATCGGTCAAGGTTGGTAAATATGCTGATTTTACAATTTTTAACCGTGATTGGATGACCATTCCAGAAGCAGATATATTAACATCAGAAAATCTAATGACCATTGTCGGTGGGAAAATTACTTATGAAAAATAAACTTTTATGGGCGGTTGTTGCCGCCGCAATTATTTACACGGTTTTTTCTTACCGTAAGGCGGATGGAGTTGATATTGCTGCCGCTGATTTGGTGCTGATGAACGGAAATATATACACTGCCAATGATGCGCAGTGGACTGCTGAAGCGGTAGTGGTAAAGGGTGATAAGATTATCTTTGTCGGCTCGAATATGGACGCGCAAACTTATATCGGTAAGAAAACCACTGTGCTTGATATGACGGGTAATACGGTTTATCCGGGGCTTACGGACGCTCATACTCATCTTAAATGGGTGGGGCAGCGCGAGCTTGGACTAAATTTGCAAAGCATTGATGATCTGGGCCAAACTGTTGATAAAATCAAGGCTTACGCTGAAAATGTTGCCGATGGTGACTGGATAATTGGTAAAGGCTGGATTGAACAGAAATGGTCCGATCAACGGTTCTTGCATAAATCGGATGTTGATGATTTTTCGGTGAATAAACCACTTGTGGTAACGCGCGGCGGTGAACATTCCATTCTCGCCAATTCAAAGGCTATGGAAATTGCCGGTATTACCCGGGGTACGCCTAACCCTGAAGGCGGACAGATATTGCACGATGAAAACGGCGAGCTGACTGGCATGTTTGTAGATAATGCCATGGCCTTGATCCGGGATCATATACCGGTACCAACACGTGAAGAAGAAAAAAAATCATTGCAAGAAGGGCTTGATTTTATGTCGCGCATGGGCTGGACACAGGTGCAGGAAGCTGGCGGTAGTTACGCCGATATTGAGCTGTTAAAAGAAATCCAAGCTGAAGGTAACCTCAAAACGCGACTTTATTATTTTATGTTGTCCGGAGAAGAGGGGGCAAAATTACTGGAACGCGGAGCGGAATATTCAGACGATAACATGCTTGATATCGCTGGTATAAAATATTTTGGTGATGGTGGCCTGGGATCACGCGGCGCCGCACTGTTAGAGCCATACGAAGATGCGGACGGCAAAGGTCTGGTGCTGATCGACGGTGAAAAGGCACTTGCCGTATATATTGAAGCATTGAAAAAAGGCATTCAGATTGAAACCCATGCCATTGGCGATTATACAAACCGCTTCGTGCTTGATTTATATGAGGAAGCGTTCAAGGCAGTGCCACAAGGCGAGCGCAAGTTTGAAAATCCACGCTGGCGCATTGAACATGCGCAGATTATCCATCCGGATGACCAGCTCAGGTATAAAGAACTGAATATTATTGCCGCCGTCGAGGCATCCACGGTTAAGGCGGATTTATATTTTGCCCCGGCACGTCTTGGTTCTGAACGTCTTAAAACAGCCTATCTGTGGAAAAGTTTGATGGATCAGGGTATCCATGTCACCGCTGGAACCGATGCGCCGGTTGAAGTTGGTGAACCAAGGGTGGAGTTCTTCTCACTAATCGCGCGAACCGATTTTAACGGCTATTATAACGATGACTGGAATATCGAAGAAAGAGTTGACCGCAACACGGCCCTCAAGCTCATGACCATAAACGCTGCCTACGCCGCGTTTCAGGAAGATATTCGCGGTACAATCGAAGTCGGCAAAAAAGCGGATTTTTCAGTATTTGACAAAGACTGGATGGTGATAGAACCAATTGAGATTATGGACAGCGAAACGGTTATGACCATCGTTGACGGCAAGGTGACATATTCGCGGTAAATGCTGTTATTTTTATATAATAACAACTTTCGGAACGATTGATTTTGAGCTTTAGATAAAATGACCTTATTATTAATTGATATGGAGCATTTGAAATGACTGAGCAAGAATATTTAAAAGCCGTAAAAAACCGAGATAAAGCCTTTGATGAGAAGTTTTATTATGGCGTGATTACAACGGGTGTTTATTGTAAACCGTCTTGCCCATCGCGTCCGGCATTGCCAGAAAACATGCGCTTTTATGCCACTTGTGAGGCGGCGGAAAATGACGGTCTTCGTGCCTGTAAGAAATGTAATCCACGCAATGATAATCCGTTAAGCAAAGTTGCCGAATATATCGAGGATCATGCGGATGAAAAAATCACGCTTGATACCCTAGGTAAAATATCAAACCTTAGCCCACATCATGTTCAACGTAAATTTAAGGCGGTATATGGCGTTAGCCCAAAAGAATATCAAAATGGCTTACGTCTTAACCGCTTTAAGTCAGCCTTAAAAGAAGGTGACGATATTTCCGGCGCTTTATATGAAGCCGGCTACGGATCATCAAGCCGGATCTATGAACAAATTGATGGACGTATCGGCATGACCCCGGCAGCATACCGGGCAGGGGGCAAAGGCGAAGAAATATCATACGCAATTCGTGCCTGTTCGCTTGGGCTTATTATCATGGCAGCAACAGACCGCGGGGTTTGTATGATCCATTTTGGTGATAATGAAGACGCGTTAGAAGACCAGTTGAAATCCGAATATCCCTATGCGGCACTTAAAAGGACACCGGATAGTAGCGACGAACATTTAAACCGGTGGATTGAGGCCTTTGAACAGCATATTAGTTTTGGTGCAAAAGCACCGGATATTCCGCTGCATCTAAACGGCACTGCGTTTCAAATAAAAGTATGGCGGTTCTTGATGAGCGTAAAACCCGGTGAGGTTCTAAGTTATAAGGAACAAGCCGTGCGCATGGGAATACCAAAGGCGGTTCGCGCTGTGGCATCGGCAAACGCGCGTAATAATATTGGTGTGTTGGTGCCATGTCACCGGATTTTACGGGGAGATGGTAGCCTCGGTGGGTTTCGTTGGGGGCTTGACCGTAAACGGGCCTTGATTGACGCCGAACGGAAAGCTTAAAAAGCTACTCAAAAATCTAATGGTGCGTTATCAATTACTTCTTTCATTACAAAGAAAGTCCGGGTTTGGCGAACACCGGGAAGGCCTAGCAGTCTATCACCATGAAGTTTACTGAAATCTTTAAGATCACGCACGCGAATTTTAAGCAGATAATCAAAATCACCCGCCGTTAAAT
>JAESUD010000134.1 GCA_016763335.1 Emcibacteraceae bacterium
CCTACTTCAAACTGGGTCGGGGCGATAGCCTCTTTGCTGCGCTCACCGACATGGAAATGTTTTTCTTCTGACATATAATTTTCTCCTGAATATTAATTTATGATGGAATAAATTTACACCATAATGATTGAAGAAACCCATCAAAATCGTTATAATAATGGTTACAATTGACGATATTCTTTATTTATTGACATATTTTGGAGATAACCACCATGATCACAGATCAGGATAAGAAAATTCTACAAATTCTTCAGGACAATGGCCGAATGCCGATGGTTGAACTTGCAGCAAAAACAAATATGTCCGAAAGCACTTGTTTAAGGCGCACAAAAAGCCTGGAAGAAGTCGGCGTTATAAAGGGTTATGCCGCAATTCTCGATGCAGAAAAAGCAGGCTTTGATGTGACTGCCTTTGTTCAGGTCAGCATCAACCAGAATACGGAAGCCGCCTTTGACCGTTTCAAAAAGGCCGTGCGTGCGTCTCCCCATATCCTCGAATGTTATTCGCTGTCTGGCCCTTATGATCATCTGATGAAGGTGGTGGCACGCAGCAATAAAGAACTTTCTCATTTTATTTTAAAAACCTTAAAAACTTTTCCTGAAATTCGCGATGCTCAGACTTTGTTTGTCCTCCATCAGGTAAAGCATACTCATGCCTTACCCCTAGAAATATTGGATTAAATATTTACCGGCCTTCATCCGTTGGTTATGGTGATCTGCAATTTTATAAAGGGAACAACAATGGAAATGAAGTTTAAATGAAGTCCCTTATTAAAGTCATTTTGATCCTCGGCCTATTTTCTGGATCCAGCTTTATATTGGTTCAACTCACCGGGCTTATCACCATTGACAAGATCGATTTGTGGTTTAGTGAAATCAAAGCCTTGCCCCCGTATTATATTGGTGGCGCCATATTGGCTTTGATGTTTATTGATCTATTTATTTCCATTCCGACCCTGGCGACGATCATGCTCGCCGGATATTTTATGGGCACCACGCTCGGGGCGGGATTTGCCATTGCAGGATTGGGCATTGCCGGGTGCTGCGGATATCTACTGGGACAAACATTTGGGGAGCCGATTTTAAAGTTCCTTCTAAAAGATGAGCTGGAACGAAAAGAATTAAAAACAAGTTTTAACGAGCATGGCTTTGTGATGATCTTGTTATCGCGCGCCCTTCCTGTTCTACCAGAAGTCTCCACCTGTCTTGCCGGTATGTCAAAAATGCCGTTTCATAAATTCATCACCGCTTGGCTAATTAGTATCACCCCCTATTCCCTGATTGCGGCCTACGCCGGGGCATCCAGCTCTGTTCGTTCCCCGGAACCGGCGATCATTGCTTGGGCTGCGCTTACGTCCGCTCTGTGGGCCGGATGGTTCTTTTATCAACGATCAAGGAAAGTCCGCTGACATGGTTCTTAAAATAAAAAATAGTGATATGCGTAAACTCTGGTTAAACACAACGGGTCTTGCCGCGGCCCCCACTGGGCCACTTGATGTTTTAAAAACAATAAAAAAACTCGGCTTTGTTCAACTTGATACCATTCAAAATGTCAGCCGCGCTCATCACCATATCCTGTGGTCGCGCAATCAAAACTACCGCGAACCGATGCTTGACCAATTGCTCGGCGCGCAGCAAACTGTCTTCGAACATTTCACCCATGATGCCTCGATAATTCCTCTCGAATTTTATCCTATGTGGACCAGACAATTTGACAGGTTAAAAAAGTGGCTGGACCGCTCAAAAGGATTTCAGTCGCGCCTCGCCCATGCTGATCTTGGTGTCATTAAAGCCCGCATTGAAAATGAAGGTCCGCTTTCCACTCATGCCTTTGATACAAAGATAAAGGGCAAAAAGAAAATGTGGTCACGGCCACCCCATAAACTCGGTCTCGACTATATGTGGTATGCGGGCATTTTATCGACATCGCACCGTGAAAATTTCAAAAAATATTATGATTTAACCTCACGCGTTATCCCAAGTTCTGTAAGAGAGCAAAACATTTCCGATCAAGATCAGATAACCTGGTTATGTCATGCTGCCCTCGACCGCATGAGTTTTGGTACTTTAAAAGATATTCAAAATTTTTGGGACGCCACGGACAAAAAGGACGTTCAAAACTGGTTCAAGAGTAATGAACATAATCTATCGCCTATTCAGTGGCAGACCAGTGACGGTGCGTGGCTCGATGCCATTGCCCCAAAAGATATTGAGCAGCGCTTAGAAGCCTTAAGTACCGCCACATCACGGTTAAGGATATTAAACCCTTTTGATCCTGCCATTCGTGACCGCAAGCGTTTAAAGCATCTTTTCGGTTTTGATTATAAAATAGAAATATTTGTTCCCGCCGCCAAACGCCAATGGGGGTATTATGTTTATCCCCTACTCGAAGCTGACCGCTTCGTTGGTCGAATTGAATTAAAAGCTGACCGCAAGGCTGGCACTCTTAAAGTGATAAATTTCTGGCCTGATAAAGATATAAAATGGAGTAGTGCGCGACGTAAAAAACTCGATGCAGAACTCGCTCGCCTAGCAAGTTTTGTAAATTTGGATCAGATCAATTGGACGCAGAAATAAACTCAATAAATTGATTGCCAAATTCTTTTTTCTTTCCTTCACCCATACCAAAAAAGGACTCCGCATTATCACGAGGGGGTGATTTCACCCACTCGGGCAAAGCCACCGGCTTGGCGGCTTTTTGCGTTAAAGAAGAAACCGAGTTACAACCGGCTATAAAGCACATCAATATTAGTGGCCTACAATAGCGGAGCTGGACATTAATCGAGCGTGCATGGGATTCCTCTCAGTCTGTGTACGACAGCTTCGATCTGCTGAATGGTAGTGGGTCTAGCACCCGGGGTATGGTGCAGATTTTTATTGTAGTTCTATTTGTAGCTTTATTTGCAGCTCTATCATTACAACCATCTCATTGCAAAAGGGGATGATCTTCTGGCAATTGACGTGAGATCCAAATCGCCAACTTATGTTTCATATTGGGCTCCGATATTTGATCCTTCGCCAAAGGCTGAATCAATTTATCGTGCACCAACAAACGATAAATATATTCGACTTTATCGGAAGCGGAATCTGTTCCCTCAAACTCGGCAACACCGCGTTTCTCTGCGTAGTTGCCCCCCACTATTATCGCTTGTTTAACCAGCTGCGCTTCGTTTTTTAATTTTTTCATCGGCATCCCTGATGTGAGCATCAACGCTGCTACTTATGTGGATACTACTAGCTGTAGTATTACTACGCCTAGTCGTCTCGCCTAGCGAAAGCTGTCATTAATATTTTGTAGTGCCTTATTCCCTGGGCACAGATCTTTTTCGGCCAATGTACGCAGGGGCTTTTTGGAGGAATCGATCATATCATGAAGCTCCTGAGAATCGGGATC
>JAESUD010000135.1 GCA_016763335.1 Emcibacteraceae bacterium
CTTCTCGTAGCCCCTTTGGCAAAAGTATCCGTGGTAAGAATTGCCGAAGCCGATAAAAGCCAACTTTCCGGGCTTAGTTTTTCTACAGCCTGTGCCACATGTTGATTAATCAGCTCTGCTTTAAACACTTCACCGATCACACCGGTAGAAGCCACATAAACTTGGCGTTCATCACATGACAAAGCGTCTGCAACGGAATGAATGGTTGATGCCATGGCCTGATCACCCGCTTTTCCAGTGAAGGCATTAGCGTTTCCAGCATTTACCAAGAGGGCACGAGCAGATTTGTTCTCTAATAAAATTTCACGGCACCAGCCAACGGGTGCTGAATAACATTTCGATGTCGTGAATACACCGGCAGCCACAGCACCGTACGGAAATGACACTAATAACAAATCATCACGATTTTTATATTTCATTGCCGTAGCGGAGGTGGCCATAAGTACGCCGTCAATCCCGACAAGCACAGGGAATTTCTCTGGGGCCAATGGTGATTTTTTTGTCATTATTTTTATCGCTTAATTTCATTCTATTTATCTGATATTTCAACTTATAAGCCCTCAAAAGAAGGATTGTCCATATTTTCTCTTAAAAATTACAATAATATAGCCATCAATCATTGACAGAGAGCGTCCGCGCTCTTATTTGTGCTACTCTATATATGTGTATAAAAATTTGAATTTGACCTTAAGTTTTTTTAAGCGGTAAATTCTATAATAAAGGAACTTCGGAAAACCGTTGTTCGACTAGGAAAAATATAATGCTGGGAATGGGCAAACTTGCCAAAAAAATATTTGGTACAGCAAATGATCGCTATTTGAAAAGTCTTCAACCGCGAATTAACGCCATTAACGCTCTTGAGCCGGAAATATCAGCCCTTTCAGACGAAGACCTACGCGGCAAAACAGCCGAGTTTAGAAAACGGCTAGAAAGTGGTGAGACCCTAGACAGTTTGCTCGTTGAAGCATTTGCCGTGGTCCGCGAAGGCGCCGTTCGGGCACTTGGTCAACGTCATTATGATGTTCAGCTTATTGGCGGCATTGTCCTTCACGAAGGGCAAATCGCGGAAATGAAAACCGGTGAAGGTAAGACACTGGTTTCAACGCTCGCCGGATATTTAAATGCCCTTCCCGCTAAAGGTGTTCATATTGTTACCGTTAATGATTATCTGGCCAGTCGCGATTCCGAATGGATGGGCCAAATATACCGTTTTCTCGGTATGACTGTTGGCTGCATTATTCCCAATATTCTTGATGAAAATAGAAAAGCCGCTTATGCCTGTGACGTAACCTATGCCACGAATAACGAGCTTGGGTTTGATTATCTGCGTGACAATATGAAATTTCATCCAAGTGCTATGGCACAGCGCGGCACCAATTATGCCATCGTCGATGAAGTTGACAGTATTTTAATCGATGAAGCGCGTACCCCACTAATTATATCCGGCCCGACCGAAGACAAATCAGAACTTTATGTATCGGTTAATAATATTTTGCCGGAACTTGTCCCCGAAGATTACGAAATAGATGAAAAAGGCCGCAGCATATCCCTTACTGAAGACGGTATGGAACATCTTGAGCAAGTTCTAAAGCAGGCCGGACTTATTGAGAGTGATAATTTATACGACTACGAAAATGTTGCCGTAGTCCATCATGTTAATCAGGCCCTTAAAGCCCATAAATTATTCAGTGCTGAAAAAGATTACATTGTTAAGGGCGGTGAAGTTGTCCTTATTGATGTCTTTACCGGGCGAATGATGGACGGACGACGCCTATCAGACGGCCTTCATCAAGCCATTGAAGCCAAAGAAGGCGTTGATATTCGCTCAGAAAACCAGACGCTTGCATCTGTTACATTCCAAAATTATTTCAGACTTTATGAAAAGCTGGCCGGAATGACCGGAACAGCGGCCACGGAAGCTGCCGAATTTGCTGACATATACGGATTAGGCGTAATTGAAGTGCCGACCCATACCGATGTATCCCGAATTGATGATCATGATGAAATTTACCGTACCGCTACCGAAAAATATACGGCCATTGTTGACCGAATTGAAGAATGCTATAAAACTCGGCAACCAATATTAGTCGGTACAGTCAGTATCGAAAATTCCGAATCTTTATCAAGTATGCTTAAAAAGCGTAAAGTGAAACATAATGTTCTAAATGCCAAATACCATGAGGAAGAAGCCTTTATCGTCAGTCAAGCCGGACGCGAAGGTGCCGTAACCATCGCCACTAATATGGCCGGGCGCGGTACCGATATTCAACTCGGCGGTAATATCGATATGCGCATAGAACGTGAAGTTACCGAAGAAGACGAAGCAAAACGTCAAAAGCATATTGAAAAAATTACTGAGGAAATCGCCATAGAAAAACAAGAAGTCATCAGACTTGGTGGTCTTTTTGTGCTTGGTACCGAACGTCATGAAAGTCGACGTATTGATAATCAGCTTCGCGGACGCTCAGGTCGACAAGGTGATCCTGGATATTCAAAGTTTTTCCTTAGTATGGAAGATGACCTTATGCGAATATTCGGCGGTGAACGCATGGATAGCTGGATGCAGAAACTAGGCTTTGAAGAAGGTGAGTCGTTAACACATCCATGGTTAAACCGCGCCGTTGAAAAATCACAAGAAAAAGTTGAAGCAAGAAATTACGATATCCGCAAAAACCTGCTTAAATTTGATAACGTGATGAATGACCAACGTAAAGCTATCTACGAGCAACGCAAAGAAGTTATGGTCGAAGAAAACCTTGAAGAAACAATCTCGGATATGCGCGAACATCTGGTCGATGAAATCGCCGCAAAATATGTTCCGTCACGCAGTTATTCCGATGATTGGGACACCAACGGCCTTTCCGTTGAAATGAAACGTATTTTTAGTACAGATTTTGACCTAGAAGAATGGACAAAGGAAGAAGGCATTGATGGCGATGCTTTTGCAGATAAACTTGTTGAGGCGACAACTCATTATATGGCAAAACGCAGTGCTGATTTTGGCCCTGAAGTTATGCGCCAAGTTGAAAGAACTGTATTACTTCAATCGATCGATACTCATTGGAAAGAACATCTCGGACAGCTTGATCACCTTCGACAAGTTATTCAACTTAGAGCATATGGCCAACGTAACCCGCTTGATGAATATAAAACAGAAGCATTTTCCATGTTTGAAAACATGCTTTCAACTACGCGCGAAAATGTTGCACTCCTTCTCGCCCATGTTCAAATTAGACGCGAAGAAGATGTTCCGGAATTAGCAGAACCGGACCGCGGACGTATGAATGAAAGCCATCCGGGCGGAAGTGGTGCCATGGCACCAGCCGTCGGCGGCCCAGGTCAATGGAAGAACACACCCCGTAATGCCGATTGCCCATGCGGTAGTGGTAAAAAATATAAACATTGCCACGGTCAGGCTATGCCAAAAGTTGGCCGAAATGATGCATGTCCTTGTGGTAGCGGCAAAAAATACAAACACTGTCATGGTGCAATTTAAGATGTTACAAAAAAAGCGCTGAATATTTTCAGCGCTTTTTTATTAATTAAAAGTTGTCTTAGATACCTGGATTTCCGATATTGAGAAACTTCTCATTTCGCAGCTCTTTAATTTTGTCGGCACTAATTACTGAAAATTCCATCAAAGCATTATCAATCGCCTTGCTCACGGCCTTCATAGTTTTATCATGGTTGCGGTGAGCGCCGCCAATAGGTTCTGGAATAATCTCGTCGATAACATCAAGTTTAAGAAGATCTTGTGCCGTTATTTTAAGAGCGTTTGCCGCATCTTCGGCCTTTTCATTTGTACGCCATAAAATTGAAGCGCAACCTTCCGGTGAAATAACACTATAAACAGCATGTTCCATCATTAAGACCTTATTACCAACCGCCAACGCCACCGCGCCACCAGAACCGCCTTCACCAACGATAATGCTAATGAGGGGAACTTTTACATTCAAACAAGCTTCCGTTGACCTAGCGATGGCTTCCGCTTGACCACGCTCTTCCGCACCGACACCGGGATATGCTCCAGCAGTATCAACAAAAGTGATAATAGGAATTTTAAACTGATCGGCGAGTTTAAAAAGTCGGATTGCCTTACGAAACCCTTCAGGGCGGGCCATTCCGAAATTATGCTTGATGCGGCTTTGGGTATCATTGCCCTTTTCATGGCCGACAACCATAACCGTTTGACCTTTAAAACGGCCAATACCACCAATAATAGCCTGATCATCAGAAAAACCGCGGTCCCCCGCTAAAGGCATAAAATCAGTAAATAAATTACTGAGATAATCAGAAAGGTGAGGTCTGTCAGGGTGTCGCGCGACTTTTATTTTTTCCCATGACGTAAGCTTGGCATAGGTAGACCGCAATAATTTATCGAGTTTTACTTCAAGACGACTTACTTCTTCAGCAATATTAATCTCATCGCCACTTTCCAAACTTTTCATGTCACGGATGCGACTTTCCAGTTCGGCAATAGATTTTTCAAAATCCAGATAGGTTTGCATATAATATGACTTCACTATTATTGTTCGCAAAAAAGCAGTTATACCCCCTGCCACAGAAAAAGGCGACTAAAAAAAACACCGTTAAAATAATTAAATCTGTTATTTTACAAGCGGGTGCTTACCATGAACCAATGATTTAAGCCTTTCCTCGAGAACATGAGTGTATATTTGCGTTGTACTTATATCAGCATGGCCCAACATTTTTTGAACGGCGCGAAGGTCGGCACCATTAGAGAGTAAATGAGTAGCAAAGGCATGGCGAAGTACGTGCGGAGATAAAGAAGTTGGTAAAATACCAACCTTTGAGCCAAGCTCTTTCAAAAGCTGTGCAAAACGGTGCCTTGTCAAATGACCAAGTTTTCCGCGAGACGGGAATAGCCATTTTTGATGCTTGCCCGGATATTTTAACTTTCCAGTACTATCTTTAACCTGCATCATTACATTTGCATAAATTTGAACCGCTTGCAGCGCACGCTCGCTAAGGGGAACAAGCCTTTCTTTTTCCCCTTTACCACGTACATATATATAGGGCTCCCCGCTATTAAATACAGCCTTAGGAAGGCTTACCAACTCAGATACCCGCAGACCGGTTGCATAAAGAAGTTCGATCAACGCCCAAAGCCGCACATCATTAATATGTTCCGTGCTTTTAGCCTGTTGTTTCGCTTGCGAAAGCAAAGCGCTCACCTGTTCTTCACTTAATAATTTTGGTAATGACCTTCCCGTCTGGGGACTATCGAGGTCTAAAGCAGGGTTATCCTTCCGGATTCCCTCGCCGTAAATAAATTTAAAAAATTGTCTTAAACAAGAAAGCTTTCTCGCCGAAGTAGTGGCGGCAAAACCGTTCTTTTCAAGCAGAGAAAGATATTTTCTTAAGTCATCACGGTTAGCATTTAACAATACACTACTTGATAGTTTCGGAGCCGCAACAATAAATTGTTCAAGGTCGCGCCGATAAGATTCTATTGTATTTAGTGAAGCCGCCCTTTCAGTCAGAATCATTTCAAGAAACAAATCTATAAGATTTTGATCTTTCATCAAAAATTATGAGCAACAAGAGCTTCAATGGCTATTTTACGCGCTTCACTCTCTAAGCCAAAACTTCTTAGAATGCGGATTACTGTACTTATACCGGAAGCGTCAAGGCTGCCAGGGCCATCCTGACCCATTGCAATCAGGCTTAAAATAATCGATTGGGCCGGTTTATTTTCACCAACGGACTTAATCAATTCGCACCACACAGCCAGAGGTATGGCTTGAACATTCTCCGGATGATTATCTGTAATAAGATCAGCCCATTTTTCTTCAGACACTTCATATTGAAAGGCTTCCGCCACCGCATAAAACAACGCGGCTTTGTCGTCACGGTTTTGCGGCGCGAGGACCATCTGACCATTCCACCAAAGATTTAAAATATCCCCCGACCACGGAATATCACCACGATCGGC
>JAESUD010000136.1 GCA_016763335.1 Emcibacteraceae bacterium
AGTCAATTGAGCTTGATATTCCATCCTTTAAGGCGGCAGCAAAAGCCGGACCAGAAACTGTCGACGGCTTTTCCATCTGCGCCTTTGCAGTCACCAAAGAAGACGAGATAAGCATCAGCGTACGGTCAGGAGTAGTATCACCGTTAGGTCACCCAATTGAAGACCCGGCCACGGGCAGCGCATCCGGTGCATTGGGCGGTTTATTAAGACGTGGGCGAACAAATGATGATTTCACGGTGAATATAACACAGGGCGTAGAAATGGGCAGGCCCAGCCAGATAACAGTCACTATTCCAAAAGGCGAAGATCGATCCTATGTCGCGGGAAAATGTATCAGCGTTGCCAATGGTGTGCTTACTTTATAAATTATATAATCGAATAACACTGCACTATCAAACCTCGTTCATCGGATGAGGTTAGTTGGGAATATGCTTGCTGCTTCGTGGTTTAAAAATCTAGCTTTTCAAATAAAGAGCCGGGTTTACCGCTCTTGATCCTTTGCGCATTTCAAAATGTAACTGCGGACTATCAACACGGCCCGTCCTTCCCACCTGTGCAACCACTTGCCCGCGCACAACCTGTTGGCCTTTTGTAACCAAAAGTTTATCATTATGAGCATAGGCAGTGATCCAGCCGTTCTGATGTTTTATAAGGATTAAATTACCGTAGCCTTTTAATTTATTACCGGCATGGACAACCACGCCGCTTTCCGAAGCGTAAACCGAGCTTCCCATTGGCGCACGAATATTAACACCGTCATTATGATAACCTGCCCGTTTTGGGCCGTAACTCGAAATGACGTTACCATTTACCGGCCACATAAAACCTTTGCCGGAAATTTTTGGCGGCGGCGCAATCGCGACCCGTACTGGAGAATTAGAGGTCCGACCGGGAATTTTCAACACTTGTCCGACCCGAAGAGCATAAGGTTGTTTTAAGGCATTGATGCGTACAAGATCATTCATCATTATGCCACTCGCCCGTGAAACACCATAAACCGTGTCCCCACGTTTAACAGTGTATGACGTGCCCACAGGCACATTGAGCGATTGCCCGGGTTTAAGCAAATATGGCGGACGAAGTTTATTAACACTAATCACCGAACGAACCGTAACCCCGTATCGGCGCGAAATAGCATAAACCGTATCACCCTTGCCGACCTTAACGCGCGATGTCGCACTTGTTCTAGATTTAAGAACAGCACGCTTAACACGCGGCGAATTTGGCTTTATGCGTGGTGTTGGAATTGGCGATGGTGTGTTTTTTGCCGTCTGTTTAGTGACTACCGGAGTAGTGGTCGGCTTAGACTGGAATGTAGAGTTAGGTTTATTTACATTTGAATATGGGTATGGTCCTTCACTATCATAACCAACTGAACAACCCCCGAGGGTCGCAACCGTAAACAATAAGCATAAGCGTATTTTTAACTTAATTAAACCTGTCATAGGGAAATTATAGCAGGCATTATGATGAATGCACAATACCCGATAATAAAGGAACAAATTTTACTGGCAATAATGTATTCACTTCAAACTCATCACCATGTCTAATTATCCTGACAATATGTTGCGTTTCTTCTTGTCCGCCAACGGGGATAATCATTATTCCGCCGTCTTTTAATTGGTATAATAACTCATCAGGAATATCTTCCCCTGCTGCTGTCACCATTATCCGATCAAAGGGTTCCTGTTCTTTCCAGCCTTTAATACCATTACCGAAAAGCGTCGTAATATTATAAACACGTAGTTTTTTAAATATTTCTTCGGCAGCTTTATAAAGTGGCATGTGGCGTTCAATAGTGAAAAGTCGTTTGCACAATTTCGAAAGAACCACCGCTTGATAGCCCGAACCAGTACCAATTTCGAGCACTTTATGGGTTTTCTCAACCTTCAATTCCTGGGTCATATAAGCCACAATGTATGGCTGGCTTATGGTTTGACCACTTTCAATCGGCAGTGCAGCATTTTCATAGGCTTGATTACGCAGATAGCCGGGAATAAAGTCTTCACGCGGCACATCAAAAATCACTTCAAGGACTTTCTCATTTGTAATCCCTTGAGCTTTTAACGTCTCAATCAGTAGCGTTTTTTTTGGTAAAAGGTTACTATTCATTAAACTATCGAATATTTAAGAGGCTTTTATGACCTCTTGTCCTCCCATATATGGTTTTAATATATCAGGTATGGTTATTGAACCATCTGCTTGTTGATAGTTTTCAAGCACCGCAACAAGTGTCCGGCCAACGGCAAGGCCGGAACCATTTAAAGTATGCACAAATTTCGTTTTCTTATCATCATTCGGGCGGTAACGCGCTTTCATGCGCCGCGCCTGAAAATCACCGGTGTTTGAGCAACTTGAAATTTCACGGTACATATTTTGCCCCGGCAACCATACTTCAAGGTCAAATGTTTTATGAGCGGCAAAGCCCATATCACCCGTGCATAACATCAACACACGGTATGGCAGCTTTAAGCGTTTTAATACTTCTTCCGCGATCCCTGTCATACGTTCCAGTTCATCATTTGACTGTTTTGGTGATGTGATGCTAACCATTTCAACTTTTTGAAATTGGTGCAATCTGATCATACCGCGTGTATCACGTCCGGCCGAGCCCGCTTCGGATCGGTAACAGCTGCTTAAACAAGTAAACCGCAGAGGGAGTTTATCTTCCTCTATGATGCTCTCACGGACCAAGTTAGTCAGTGGCACTTCACCGGTTGGAATTAAATAATGACCCGATGTGGTTTTAAACAAATCTTCTTCAAATTTTGGTAATTGACTGGTGCCGAAAAGTGCCTGATCACGGACAAGAAGTGGTACGGACACTTCCTCGTATCCAAACTCACCCGTATGCATATCCAGCATAAAAGACGCAAGCGCCCGTTCCAGTTTAGCAAGGTCAGAGCGCAAAATAACAAATCTTGCCCCAGACATTTTTGCTGCACCGTCAAAATCCATCTGTCCTAAGTCTTCACCTAGGTCAAAATGTTGTTTTGGCTCAAAATAAAAGTTTGGGATTTCGCCCCATTTGCGCACTTCAACATTATCATCTTCACTCGCGCCATCCGGCACATCGGCATCCGGAATGTTATCAATTTTCGCCAACGTCGAATTCAGGTTATCGCTTAAAACACGAACATCTTCTTCAAGAGAAGTCATTTTTGCTTTGAGTTCGCCCACTTCACGAATAGCATCCGAAGCATCATTGCCATCACGTTTTGCCATGCCGATTGCTTTTGAGGCATCGTTACGGCGTGATTGACATTCCTGTAATTCAGTTTGCTTGCATCTAAGTTCCGTATCAACCGCAAGCAAGGCTTCAGCTTGCGGCGCAAGGCCACGACGGGCCCATCCATTATCATAACGTTCCGGATTTTCGCGAATAGCTTTTATATCAAACATCGTCTTCTAACTCGTCCTCTGGCTGTTTTATCGTTAGCCTGATCATGATTATCGAAATTTCATAAAGAATTAGAATAGGTACTGCAAGTCCTATCTGACTGATCGGATCAGGCGGGGTCATAAAGGCAGCAAAAGCAAAGGCGCCAATCACCGTATATTTCCAATTTCTACGCAGCCCTTTTGCGGTGACAAACCCCACTCTGGCCAGTAATAACAAAAGTATAGGGAGCTGAAAACTAAGAC
>JAESUD010000137.1 GCA_016763335.1 Emcibacteraceae bacterium
AAAAGCATGAATATGGGTGTGTTAAATAACATTTTATTCTCTTTAGTTAATTGTGATTAGGCAAAGATCGGGCGTTTGCCGACTCTATGATGATCAGCGTTAGTCCTTCATTGATTTAGTTGTTAATTAGATTTTAGGCGGTACATTCAAGTATTTTTGCGCCATGATCCAAAAGATATTCAGTTATTCGGTCGTGCTCTTTTAATCTTGCCTCGCCAAGTGGAGTACGGCATATATCTGCATCATCCTTACCTTGCCTAGGAGCAATAGCCCCTAAACTTAAGTTTGCCCCTGCTTCGGTTAGCGCGCGCACAGCATTAAAATTATTATAACGGACAGCCGTAATTAGGGCGGTCTCGTCGTAAGGTACAATGGCATCTATATTTGCACCATGCGCCAATAGGTTTTGAATAAGAGGCAGATCATTTCTAGCAGCGGCGGTAATAAGAGGGTTGCCATCATATAAGGCAGCGGCATTTACATCTGCCCCGTGCTGAATTAATAATTCAACATTCTCAAGAATACCTTTTCTAACAGCAACGATAAGCGCTGTGCCGTCCCCTGAGACAACAGCATCAGGATCGGCACCTTGTTCAAGAAGATAGGCAATCATGTCTTTATCGCCTTTTCTTACAGCCATCATCAATGGGTTTCCATCTCCTTTAGCGGGAATGTTTACGTCGGCGCCTTGGCTGATAAGAAACTCTACATTGTCCATGCGACCGCCGCGTACGGCCATCATAAGGGCTGTTCCATCCCCTTTGGCAATGCCGTTTATATCCGCGCCATTTTCTAGGAAGGTAGCAAGCTTTTCAGGAGTAGTCCTCATGCTTCCTTCAACAAATGCACGTTGTAGTGGATCATCAGTTAGACGGTATGATGCATTTATCTCTGAATTATCCCTGTCTGAACTTACACCCGGTGTGGCAAAACTAATTATGAACATACTGGCCATTAAAGTCGAAATTGTGAAAATTGAAAAATGTTTTTGCATGATATACCCTTGACTATAATCCGTTTCTAAAAGACGGGTTATTCTTTCTTTTAACTCACTTGGTCTGTGAAAAATACCAAGTGCCAGTTGTGGTTCAACCATTATGATTTTGCTCATGGCTACTTGTTTTGATCCTGCTATTAAGGCAGAGGCATATGAATTCGCATTTCCGCTTCTGTATGCCGCGCTATCATCACAGGCAAGCTCACGGTCGATCAGCATGCGTTTTGCGGCTATTTGGGCAAATGGAGACCACCACAATATGGATAAAAGCAATTGTTGGATGAGGGCTATCCATTGATCACGCCGTTCAATGTGCGCAAGTTCGTGAAAGAGGATAGAATAAATCTGATCACGCGGCATTGTTTTAATAAATGCAGACGGCATTAAAACACGCGGGTTAAAGAAACCAACCATCATTGGCGTGATAATATTATGATCTAAAAATACATCAACTTTTAACGGCCAACGGTTTGGTAGATATTTATTGGCAATTGGGGTTAATTTGGTTTTTGTTTTAAATTTAAAGCTATAAATTAATTCTTGAAAGATGCTCATGAATTTTAAACAGGCACCAGAAAGCCATGCTAATAAAATGGCGTAGAGAAAAATATTATTGGAAGTTTCAACGGGCACAACTTGCTGTGTGGCAGTATCTTTTTGCTCAATATTAAAAACAAAAGTATCGGGTGCTTGTGAAAAAGAAACATCACGGACAATTTCAATTGTTTTATCCATTTGAAACCATTGAGTGGTCAAACGCGGTAGATCAATAAATGTTGTAAATGGTAGAACGGCCAAGAGACATAATGTTGCAAACCATAAACCGTGGCGCAGGGCGGCGTCTTCTTTAATAAAATAGCGTGTAATGACCCAAACAACTGGCACAAACAATAATCCTTGCCATAAATGGGCGAAGATTAGTTGTGTTATGATTTCTGTATTCATCATTACACCTCTTCGTTATTTTTGTTGGCATTTACCATTTTCTGTAAATCATCAAGTTCCAGCAGATCGGCATCTTTCTCATTAATTAAATGCTGAGCGAGGGCTTTTGACGAACCACTGAAGAATTGTGTCACCAACGATTTTAATGCCTCTGACTGTGCGGCATGTTTGGAGATAAGAACGGAAAAGACATGCGCTTTTCCTGTTTTCTCGCTAGTCACATATTTCTTTTTTTCTAAAATGGTCAACACAGTTTGTATGGTTGTATAGGCAATCTTCTGATCTTTTGAGAGCACATCAAATACTTGGCGCACGGTAAGCGCGCCTTCCGACCAAAGAACTTGCATAATCCGTTGTTCGCCTAGAGTTAATGTTGTGGATGTATTACGCGCCATTTTAGAATCTCCTATTTAATTAGGAGGCAGGGTAAGTGGGGCAGCGTTATTTGTCAACTAATTAAATAGGAGGTTATTTTTAGGGTGCTGTTATTTTGATTTTGCTTGCGGTTGCGCGGGTCTCTATCATATCTGCGGCCATATGTTTTTCACCGCGCGCACATGCCAAGTCAATTTGTTTCTGGCGTTCGGCAGAACGGGTTTTCTGTTCTTCTGATGTTTGGTCGTAACAACGCGGGCAGCTAACACCTTTAATATATTTATCAGAGGCTTTGTCAGCTGACGTTATCGGCCAGCGGCAACCATAGCATTGATCATAAGATCCTTCTTCAAGGCCGTGCAATATTGATATGCGGTCATCAAAAACGAAACACTCACCTTGCCACATGCTCTGCTCTTTTGGAATTTCTTCGAGGTATTTTAAAATGCCCCCTTCAAGATGATAGACATCTGTGTATCCTTGTTCTTTCATATAGGCTGTGGATTTTTCACAGCGGATACCGCCAGTGCAAAACATCGCTATTTTGGGTTTATTTAATGCATTTTTGTTGTCTTGTATCCATTTGGGAAAGTCGCGGAAATTTGTGGTTTTGGGGTTAATAGCGTCTTTGAAAGTGCCTATCTCCACTTCATAATCATTGCGGGTGTCAACCAATACCACGTCAGGGTCGCTGATTAGTGCGTTCCAGTCCTCAGGTTTTACATAGCTGCCAACGATTTTATTGGGGTCCGTGCCGGGCACTCCCATTGTGACGATTTCTTTTTTCAGACGCACTTTCATGCGTAGAAAAGGCATTTCTTTTGCCCAGCTTTCCTTATGTATAAGATCACTAAAATCTGCTTTAGCGTGTAAATAATCAAACAGAGCGCGAATGCCGGCTTCCGTACCCGCCACGGTTCCATTGATCCCTTCGCTGGCTAACAGCAACGTACCTTTGATACCATTATCATTACACACATCGAGAAGTGGTTTCTGCAATGTCTTATAGTCAGGCAGCGTGACAAATTTATATAAGGCAGCAACAAGGAAACTGGACATAGACTAAGGCCCTTATGGTCATTAACAATATTGTTCCCGCTTCTACGCTTTTTGTGTCACAAGATCAAGAGAGCTGATTTTGGTGTGATTTTTTCAAATGAAGCAGAGTATCAATAATATCCTTGAACTTATATTTTATGTTTCACGTTTAGTGGTAGGTGAATTGTCGCTGTCGTACCTTTTTTAGGAACGCTTTTGATAGTAAATTTACCACCATGAAGTTTAATAAGTGAATTAACAATCGCAAGCCCTAGCCCTGATCCTTCTTGACTAAGATGTGGGTCATTTTCTACTCTTGTGAAAGGTTCAATAATTTTTTCCATATCTTTTTCTTTAATACCCTGACCATTATCGATTACTTGAAATTGCATAAAATCATTCTCGCAAGAAACATGGATCGTGATTTTCCCACCTTCAGGTGTAAATTTAATGGAATTTGAAATTAGGTTAACAAAAATTTGCTTTAAAGCGCGATGATCTGCTATCACATCAGGCAGTTCATCTTTACTTTTGATTTCACAACTAATATCTTTTGCATGGCTTAAAGGATGGAGACTATTGTAGCATTCATTTATCAGCTCTGCGGAATTAATACTTTCTTTCTTAAGAGAAAGTTGGCCTGATTCCATTGCTGAAATATCAAGAATATCATTAATCAATGAGAGTAAATGTTGGCTGGAATTCAATATATCACCGATATAACCCTTATATTTTTTTGATCCTATTGCCCCAAATATTTCTTGTTTTATAATATCAGAAAAACCGATGATGGCATTAAGTGGCGTTCGTAATTCATGGCTCATATTGGCCATAAACTCAGACTTGATTTTATCGGCTTTTTCAAGGTCGGCTGTTCTTATCTTGACCAAATTTTCAAGGAATAACCTCTGACCTGATACAATAACGATGCCAATTGATATAATCGAAGCAAGTGCCATTCCCACCATGCCGATAAGAATATGTTCTATAGATTTATTCTGCTCATTAAAATACTGACTTCTGGATAGTTCAGCAGTCCATGTTCGGTTAAAAATAGGAATTTCTACCCTAAAAACTTTATCCGGATCCCTGTCAATCATTTCAGAACGAAATAAAAGTTGTGAACTTTCATCAGCCGTAAAATCCAATATAGAGAAATTAAAATCAGTCCTAAAGTTATCTGTTAAAATTTCAGAGATCATATCGTTCATTTTTACAGCCAATGTTGAATACCCATGTAGATGATCATCCCGAAAATTGGGATAATACATGACCACAATTATTTCTTGATTTTCTTCTGGCAGTGTCAAGGGAGCAGTCATTCCGGGTGAGCGTGATTTGTATGCATCATTGAGTGCCTGATTGCGAATTTCTATATTCTTTATGTCAAAGCCAATAGCATCGATAAAAATATCATAAGGCTCGATAAATTTCACAGCTACATAATCATCTTTTGCTATAGCGGGAATTTTTAAGCCTTCATTATCGCGATGCCAGATGAATTTTTCCTGACCATAAAGGGTTGATAATTCACCCTCAAATTTATCTCGTTCATCAAGCGTAACAACCTCATTCCAATTTAGTCCCATGATGCTTGGATTATGGGACAAGACACTCTTGGAAAAATGGTTGAAATTTTCTCTTGTTATATTGTCTTTACTATCCATTAAATTATTCATAAACACCAAAATGGAATGATAGGATTCTTTCTTCAGTTCTATGGAATTTTCTAGCGCTATAATCTCTTGTTCAAACAATAAATCCAATCGTTCTTTATTCCAAGTCATCCCAAGGCTGTATATTACTACTGTTAATGAAAATACGATGAATAATAAAGATGATACGATAACTTTTCGATTTTTATCAAAGGTAAATAATGCCAGCCCTAAAGTGGTAAAAATAAGCACAGATGCCGTGTCGCCAATCCACCACGAGAACCATGAATAAGGTAATTCTGATAATGTAATTTTTTCATCGAATAAGATAAAAAAGCTTCCCAAGGTGCTTCCGATAACCGATGCAACAGGCCCCGCGATAAGGAAGAACATTGTGGTTTTTTTGGGCCCACTAAAATTATAAGGAAAGTAATTGAACTTCCGAACCAAATATGCCCCTATAAAAGCCTGAGACGCAGCGCCAAAAGCAAATAACATATTTTGCCAAAGGTCAACCGATTGAAAGATTGATATTGATGATAATTGAGCACTATTAAATAGTTCAATTCCCAGAAAATTACTCATCAAATTACCAATAAAAATTCCAGGTACAGCTCGATAACCCATGAGGAGAACCAACGCTAATGCCACACCAGTAGCGGGCCATATTGGCGATTCAAGGCCACTAACCTGAGGGAGGTATTTCGAAAATTCTGCACACAGAAAATAGGTAACTATTACAAAAAGACATGTAAAGAAATTGCTATTTTTTATATTGCCGTATAAATTATTTATTACTTTTGTCACGGAATTTAACATCCACGCATTTTTTTATAAATGACCCTAAAGGTTGTATAAAAACAATCTCATAGCTTCAGGCTATCATATTTTTAAAATAATATCGAATATTTTGCGTGTATTTATTTTTCATGGCGTAAAATTAAAAGGATCGTGGTTAAAGGTAAACATTAATAGCATTGATAATAAAGTGTTGAATTAAAGTAAAAAATATTTGATGAAATCTATTGCTCCACTAAAGTCTGTAAGGCTTGGAACTTAATGCTCTTTATAATTTTTGTTGTAACCAACCGCATTGCCTGCATTCGGCAGTCCGCCTAGCAGCCTTTACGGATGAAATAGGGTCGAATGACTACAAGTGTGGTTTTACCTCTAAATATAAATATTTAACCTTAAAAATTCCACGCATGGAAGTGGCAGAATTTATGCTTAAAAACCTGGTGAGTAATACTTATTTGTATCAAACACCAGGGTTATCATATTGATTGTTACCCCATACCGCCGATAATTGCCTTAATTTCAAGGTAATCATGTAATCCCCAGACGCCTTTTTCACGGCCATTCCCGGATTGTTTATAGCCACCAAATGGTGTGTCGCTGGTGCCACCACTATAATTAATGATGATTTGGCCAGCGCGGATTTGCTGTGCAACGGCACGGGCGTGATCTTTATCTTCTGAACATACATAACCGGCAAGGCCGTAATCTGTATCATTGGCAATGGCAATGGCATTTTCTTCGGTATCGTAACCAATCAATGTTATCACTGGGCCGAATATTTCTTCTCTTGCCACGGTCATATCATTATTGGCATTGGCAAATACGGTGGCTTTTACATAATAACCTTTTGATAAATGATCCGGCCTTCCGGTGCCGCCTGTTACCAGAGTGGCTCCTTCATCAATGCCTTTTTGAATTAAACTTTGAATTTTATCAAACTGAACTTTGCTAACCACGGGGCCCAAGTCTGTGTTTTCATCAAGGGGATCACCAATGGATAAGGCTTCCGCTGCCGTTCTCGCCGCTTCAATGGCAAGGTCCATGCTTTCATTTGGCACGAGCATCCTTGTTGGTGCATTACATGATTGTCCGCTATTATCCATACAATATACGACGCCATCAGCCACGGCCTTTGCAATATCGGCATCGCGTAAAATAATATTGGCGGATTTGCCGCCGAGTTCTTGGCTGACACGCTTCACAGTATCGGCCGACGCCTTGGCAACGGCAATGCCGCCTCGGGTTGAGCCGGTAAATGACATCATGTGAATATCGGGATGGGATGACATTGCTTCACCAACATCGGGACCATTACCGTTAATCAGGTTAAACACACTAGCCGGTGCACCGGCTTCATCAATAATTTCCGCAAGGATCATGGCATCAAGCGGGGCAATTTCGCTAGGTTTTAAAATTATTGTGCAACCCGCTGCAAGGGCAGGGGCAACCTTAACCGCTACTTGGTTCATTGGCCAGTTCCACGGGGTGATTAAGCCGCAAACACCAATGGGTTCATAGCGTAAAATAATGTTGTCTTCTTCGCGTTCAAACTGAAAGGCTTTAAGCGCTTTAAGCGCACTTTTAAAATGATTTGTCCCGACAGCGGCCTGTGCATTTTTTGCCAGTGTTATAGGCGCGCCCATTTCAAGTGAAATAGCCATCGCCACTTCATCATAACGTTTAGCATATAGGTCAATAATTCTTTCGAGTAGCGCGATACGGTCAGCAACCGACCAGTTTGAATAAATAGGAAAGGCTGCTTTTGCGGCGGCAACGGCTTTATCAACATCGGCTTTGGAGCCCATACTGATTTGTGTGTATGCTTCCTCAGTCGCGGGATTAATAACATCAAATGTATTTGGTGTAGCTGGATCGACCCATTCACCATTGATATAGAATTTTAAATTTTGTTGCATGATAAAAGCCCCTTAAGTGTTGCGGATGATTATTTGCATAAGCCAAATAAAGTGGATAATCAATTGAAATATAATCACCGCTTTCCATATTTTATATGATGGTACTCATTTGACCATTGAGTTTTTGGCATTGTTTGTTAAATTACCCACCTTAAAGAAATATAGTGTGAAAAATTTAATGCCAATGAGTGCCTGATGAAATTTACCAAGTTAAACAGAACCATCCATAACTGGATATCCATATTTATTGCTCTGCCGTTATTGCTGGTCATTGTCTCAGGGCTGTTCCTGATGTTTAAAAAAGATGTGGAATGGATTCAGCCTTCTAGTATTCGCGGTGAAAATTCTGCAATTCCGACGGTATCTCATGCGGATTTGCTGGCCGCTGCGACAATCACAGCAGCCACAAAAGATATGTCATGGTCAGACTTCGACCGTATTGATTATAAAAATGACCGGGGTATGGTAAAATTTATTACAAAAGAGGGCTGGGAAGTTCAAGTTGATACGACAACTGCGGCTGTTTTATCGGTAAAAGAAAGGCGGTCAGATTTTTTTGAAAAACTTCATGACGGCACCTATTTTGGTGATTGGGTGAAATATTATATTTTGATACCTTCCGCCATTTGTTTATTAACGCTATGGCTAAGCGGTCTATATATGTTTATTCATCCATATGTAAAAAAATCCTCCAACAAACGTAAAAAAAAATTGAAATCTCACAGATAGAAGCTTTAAATTATGGCAATTGATTTTCACGCACATTATATAGCACCCAAGTTAATGGAAATGCTTGAAGCACGGCAACAAAACCCGCGCGTTAGCCATAAACCGGACGGTTCAATGCTTTATCATATGCCGGTTAGCACCTTACCATATTCAAGTGCTTACTATGATATGACGCAGCGCATTGATTATCTTGATCATGTTGGCATGGAAACACAGGTTATTTCACTGCCGGGGCTGCTCGGGATAGATTATCTGCCGCTTGAGCAATCCTTGCCAATGATTAAGGCGTCCAATGATGATTTTGCTGTGCAATCCGTAAAATATAAAGATCGTATCGTGCCGCTAGCCGCCTTACCACTTGCAGATAATACAGCAATGCTTGATGAACTAAAACGTTGCGTTGAAAATTTTGGGTTTTTTGGTGCTATCTTGCCGAACAATTTATTTTTTGTCGCTTGATTATGCCAATCAATTAAAACCATTATTTGCTTATGCCAATGAACATAAGCTGCATTTTTTCATCCATCCCGGTTGGCGTCATGATGAATACCCGGTTCTTGATAAGCGGCCAAATGACCCGGATGAGTTGCTTATCGCCCGTGGTGCCCTTGGTGTTCAACATGATGTGTCGCTGGCAATGATCACTTTACTTTATACGGATTTTCTTGATCAATTCCCTGATATGACCGTTCATATGGCCAATTTAGGCGGAACTTTTCCCATGGTTGTTGAAAGAATGCATCACACAGTGGAAGCAAGGTTTCCTGACGCAAAATTACCGCCTGCTAGAAAAGACAACCTTTATGTAGATACGTCTTCACTAGGGCCAAGGGCGATTGAACTTGCCGCAGAAATTTATGGTGTTGACCGATTAGTTGTTGGTACCGATACGCCTATTTTTTCGGCAGAAACAGGCCTTAAAGCCATTAATTCTACACGCCTTAATGAAGATGAAAAAGAACAAATTTTAAGGTTAAATGCGTTAAAACTTCTCTCACAATAACGTGAATTGTCGATTTTCGCTCTCTCTGTTATTATCATAGACAAATATTTCCGATGTTTATAAATAGGGAGATATCGATGAGGTCATATGCAATAATGCGTTATGTTATTATGGTGTTAATATTATCAGTTTTAACAGCCTGTATAACGATACCTGAGCAATATACATATACCAGTGATGTTACGGAAGATCAGTTAATTGATGGCGTTTCGTTTCTTGGCGTTCTTATAACTGAACGAGATTTACCATCAGAAGATGTCATGAAGGTCACACCAGAAATGGATGCATTTCTGGATGAATATATCAACATACATAATGGACTGTCCAAGAAAGCCAGAGCGATATCGAAATCAATATTTGATCTGGATAGATTAGGTTTGAAATATAATCCAGCTGCTACATTCACGGCGGGACAAACCTTTGAAAATAAGAACGGAAACTGTCTGGCCTTCAGCATATTATATAACGCGTTGGCAAAAAAAGCAGGCCTTAGGGTAAAGTTTCAGGAAGTGGATGTTATACCTTCGTGGGATTATGCAGATGACGCGTTATATGTTGAAAGTGGTCATGTTAATATTAGGGTCGGAGGGATAGGCAGTGGTGACCTGATTGTCGACATTGACCAAATTAGTCCAGAAATGCAACTGAGCTATACTATTCTTGAAGAAAATCACGTTATTGCTCTTTATTACGGAAATGTAGCCGCAGAAAAATTACTGATGAACAATAATGAAGAGGCTTTTAAATATTTTGTAAAAGCAATAAAAACCAAAGCAGACATCCCGTCATTCTGGACTAATTTAGGTGTTTTATATCGCCGTACTGGAAATGATGATTATGCTGAAAAGGCGTATTTTACAGCCTTAAAACATGATAAAAGAAATCAGGCAGCCCTGAATAACCTCGCGTTTTTATATGAAGAGAAAGGTGATAAAGTGCAATCTGACTATTATAGTAAGCTTGTAAAGTCTTATCAAAATAACAATCCTTATTTCCGTTTTGTGAAAGCGCAAAAGGCTGTAAAAAAAATGGATTACCAGGAAGCCTTAGACCATCTTGAATATGCAATCAGAAAGAAAAAGAAAGAACCTCGTTTTTATAAGTTAAAAAGCGATATTCACGCGTCACTTGGTGAAACACGAAAAGCTTTAGCTGCGATGAGAAAAGCAAATATATTCGAAGCAGAAGCCCTATAAATTATTTCATTCTATTTTTTATAAGATCATCCACGACGCTTGGGTCCGCGAGTGTTGATGTATCACCTAAATTAGAATAATCATCTTCAGCGATTTTTCTTAAAATCCGTCTCATAATTTTACCGGAACGTGTTTTGGGTAGTCCCGGCGCAAATTGTATATGGTCCGGTGTCGCAATCGGACCAATTTCTTTACGGACCCATTGAACCAGTGCTTTTCGTAGTTCATCACTAGGATCGTGCCCAACCATTAACGTGACATAGGCATAAATTCCCTGACCTTTAATGTCATGAGGGAAGCCGACAACAGCGGCTTCTGCGACATTTTCATGGGCGACCAGTGCGCTTTCAACTTCGGCTGTGCCCATACGGTGGCCGGAAACGTTAATGACATCATCAACTCTTCCCGTGATCCAGTAATACCCGTCCTCGTCGCGGCGACATCCGTCACCCGTGAAATATTTACCTTCATATGAAGAAAAGTATGTTTGGTAAAAACGTTCGTGATCACCGTAAAGTGTCCTCATTTGTCCGGGCCAGCTATCCGCAATGCAAAGATTTCCTGATGCGGCACCCTCTATTACTTTACCGTCACCATCAACCAGTTCGGGTTTGATGCCAAAAAATGGTCTGGTTGCGGAGCCGGGTTTTAATGCGGTGGCACCGGGTAGGGGCGTAATTAAAATGCCGCCGGTTTCGGTTTGCCACCATGTATCAACGATGGGGCAACGGCTATCACCAACCACTTCGTAATACCAGTTCCAGGCTTCCGGATTTATCGGCTCGCCTACACTGCCAAGTATTCGCAAACTGCTGCGATCACATTTTTTTACAAATTCTTCGCCGGCACCCATAAGTGCACGGATCGCGGTTGGCGCCGTGTAGAAAATATTGACCTTGTGTTTTTCAATAACCTGCCAAAAGCGAGAGGCATCCGGATAATTGGGAACCCCTTCAAATACCAGCGTTGTTGCACCGTTGGCGAGCGGGCCATAAACAATATAACTGTGCCCCGTTACCCAACCAACATCGGCCGTGCACCAATAAATATCACCTTCATGATAATCAAACACATATTCATGGGTCATGCTGGCAAAAACCATTTAACCACCAGTCGTATGCAGAACGCCCTTTGGTTTGCCGGTTGACCCTGATGTGTAGAGGATAAACATCGGGTCTTCTGCGTTCATTTCTTCTGCCGGGCAGTCAGTGGATACTTTATCAGCCGCATCGCGGTACCAAACATCGCGTCCTTCAGTGAAGCCGACATTGCCGCCCGTTGCTTTTATGACAATAACGGTTGAAACATTTGTCTCTGGATTTTCCAGTGCTTTATCGACATTGTTTTTAAGGGGAATGGCTTTTGCACCGCGCATTCCTTCATCGGCCGTAATAACAATATGACTGTCACAATCGATCAAGCGTCCTGCGAGCGCGTCCGGGGAAAAGCCGCCAAAGACGATAGAATGTATAGCGCCAATACGCGTACAAGCCAACATGGCAAAAACCGCTTCCGGGATCATTGGCATATAAAGGGTGATACGGTCACCTTTTTTGGCGCCTCTTGATTTCAAAACGTTAGCGAAACGGCATACTTCTTCGTAAAGTTCATGGTATGTTATATGCCGTGAAACAGTTGGGTCGTCGCCTTCAAAAATAATAGCGGTCTGATCACCACGCTTTTCGAGATGACGGTCAACACAATTAACACAGGCATTTAACGTGCCGTCCTGATACCATTTGATATGGAGGTCGTCTTTTGCGAATGAAACATCCTTAACCGTTGAGTAAGGCTTGATCCAGTCAATACGTTTTCCCATATCACCCCAAAACCCATCCGGGTCCGTTACGGAATATTGGTACATTTCAAGATATTTTTCATTATTGATGAGTGCATGTTCCGCCGTTGCGTTATTTACGGGGTAGACCTTATTTTCTGACATTTGATCTCTCGATGGTAATTTTATTTGTTAGAATATTAGTTAGTCATGATGTAAAAGTCTATTTTTTTGACAGCTGACGGACAATAAATCTTGCCGGATGTAGAGCATGGCAAATGGCCTCATCAAACGGAGGTTTTTCACCGCTGATGATTGACGTTAGATATTTTGCGAGTAGCGGCGCGCTAAGAAATCCCCTTGCGCCAAGTCCCACAGCCATGAACAGGTTTTTATGATAAGGCGCAGGCTTAAATTTCTTATGTAACGAACCATGATGAAGTGCGGCATAATCGCTTAAATAAGCATCATGAACAGGCGCCGGACCAACAGTGGCAGATGATCTTTTGACATCGCGCGAATAGCTCTACGGCCACCTAATATAACGGGGTTATTAAAATTAAATGGCACATTCTTAATGTTTTCTTTATGAGCATCTTCGGTGATTTCTAATGTTGAATTTTTCTCAAAAGTAGCCCCACAAATATTGGCCATACCAAAATCAGTCTTAACGGGGGGTGTTAAATAACCATCTGAACATAAAATGTTATCTCCTGAATATTCCGTTTCAAGATACGTAATTTGCCCCGTAACTTGATCAAGCTTGATATGTTCTGTCTGGCTGATATTTTCTATATTATAAGCATTGGTTAGGAAAACCGCATCAGCATTGATAATAAGATTACCATTAGAACCAAACAGTAACCATTTTCCATTTTCTGTTTGTTCTAATCGGTTTATTTCTACATCCATTATTAGGCTGTCAGTTTGCTTTATAGATTTTTTCATTTCCTGAGGCAGGACAAGCCCACAATCTGGAAATATCAAATTATTATTCTTGAGATAAACTATATCTTTTGGGTAATTTTCGGCAATTTTTTCGAAACGGGTTACTTCAGTTTTGTTTTTAGAAATTTTAATTAAATCACAGATATTTATTACATTCGGTCCTAATGATTTATAAAAATCACGTGCATATAAATATGCCTGTAAATAGAATGATTTTTCAATTGTCTTGCTTGCACTGACAAAAGGTTCAAGGAGCGCTGCGGGATTTCCCGAGGCGGCACTGAGGATTTTGCTTTTTTGTTCAATGAGTGTTGTGCGGTAACCCGCCGCATTTAAATGGTGCAATAAAGATATGCCGCCTATGCCGCCACCAATAATAGCAATATGAGCGTTCTTATTGAGAGGGGTTGGTTTGTTAAACCATGGTTTATGCATATTTTGAACGATCATCAAAGGTGAATATTTGAATTAATGTAAGACTTATCACATTCTTGTCGATATATTAGATAAATATTTATGAAATTTACCCTCGAAGACATGATCGAAGAAAGCTATAAAATGAAAAATATTATATTAATTTTTCTAAGTTTAATCACGGCCTCGACGACAGCTTCGCCTGTATTATCGCAGGATATTGGTAATTTTGTAGTGCCTTGTGCTGTGCCTTTTTATCGGGAACTGGATTTTATAGTTGGTGACTGGCAGGTTTATCATAAATCAACGGGAAAATTAGCCGGATATGACCGAATAGGCCGTATTCTAAAAGGATGTGCCATTCAGCAAAGTTGGGTTTCACTTGATGATCATTTTTCGTCTAAATATGTTCCTTTTCGTTTAAAGGGCAGGAGCATTACAGCGTTTAATGGTTCCTATTGGGTTCAGTTTTGGGTAGATAATCAGGCTGGTGTACAGCTGCTTAAAGGTGGCCCGCAAAAGGATAAGTTTGTCCTGAGAAGCGATGAGAATATAGGTGGCTTTGAATATATGCTGACTTGGCAAAGACAGGATGATGGGACGCTTATTAATATTCATCAACGGCGTGAAGTAAAAGGGGATGATAGGGGGGAATGGCAGATATTATATGAATGGCTGTATGTTAAAAATTTGAACCGTGGAACCTATCCAAACGATGAAGATAAAGATGATTAATGCTTCTGAAATGTCAGTCTGTAAGTAAATTTCTCTGGAATTCAATAAACTCATCATATCCAATCGGCCGACAAAAATGGTAGCCTTGGAATATATCACAACCTTTTTCGCGTAAAATTTTAACATGATCTTCTGTTTCAACACCTTCTCCGACAACTGTAAGCCCAAGACTGTGCCCTAATCGGATTACCGCATCGGTAATGGCGGCATCATCAGGATCTTCGTGAATATTGCGGATGAATGATTGGTCAATTTTTAGTTGATCGACGGGGAAACGTTTCAAATAAGCCAGCGATGAATACCCGGTACCAAAATCGTCAATTGATAAATAAACACCTAGTGCTTTTAATTTTTGTAGCTTAGTTACAACATCTTCGGTGTTTTTAATCACCATGCCTTCGGTTATTTCAAGCTCTAGCCAACATGGATCAAGATTTGAAACCCTTATGGCCTCTTCAATCGTTTCAACAAAATTTTCGGCATGGAACTGCCTTGCTGAAATATTGACACTGATCCGAATTTTTGTAAGGCCGAGATCCTGCCATTCTTTTGCTGCTATACAAGCTTCATTTAAAACCCACTGTCCAATAGGGATCATTAATCCGCATAATTCAGCTATTGGGATAAAATTAAAGGGGGGGATAAGGCCTTTTTGTGGGTGTTGCCAGCGTATAAGGGCTTCAGCACCCACTATTTTAGTTGTTATTGCATCAAATTGCGGCTGATAGTGTAAAAAAAGCTCATCATTTTGTAAGGCTCTGTTTAGGTCAATTTCAATTTGCTTTTGAACCTTGGTATCGGCATCCATCTGCTGATCATAAATCCGGTATAGTCGGCGACCATCGTCTTTGGCTTGGTATAATGCGACATCGGCCATGCGAATAAGTTCAGCAGGTGTATCTGCATCATTCGGAAAAAAGCTTATACCAATGCTGGCGCCAATTTGTATGACGTTATCATCAATATCACTCGGTTGCTGTATGCTATTAATAATTCTATCAGCAATGGTAATAATATTATTTTTATCATCAATATTGGTAAAGATTATAGCAAATTCATCACCGCCAAGTCTCGCAACTGTATCGACTTCTCTGGCACAATGAAGCAGTCGTTTGGCGACAACCTTGAGAAGCTTATCACCAGCCGCATGACCATATATGTCATTTACTGGTTTGAATTTATCCAGGTCAAGTACCATGACTGCAACTTGTTTATCTTGGCGACGGGCCATTTTTAACGCCCCATCAAGTCTTTCAGAAAGTAAATTTCTGTTGGCTAGTCCTGTCAGGCTGTCGTGCCATGCCATGTGACGGATAATTTTCTCCGCCTCAAATTGTTCACTAACGTCGCGAATTAAAACAGTATAATGTTTTTCATTTTCCAGATACACTTCGCGTATATCAATTTTTAACGGGATTATATTGCCATCACTATGGCACCCAATTTCATCGGATTTATAAACGTTATATCCGTCAACCTGAGTATTTAATAATTTTTTTAAATCACTTGAGGTTTTAAGGGTTTCTGATTTAAAGAGAGTTTGCAGCTCCATTCCGTCAAAATTAGACGGAGCATGTCCAAATATTACTGACATGGCATTATTAGCTGAAACGATCAAACCTTGGCCGTTTAAAGTAACAAGCCCTTCTTCCATAGCATTTAGAATGGTTTGAATTCTTGCGGCTGAATTTGCCGCTTCTTCTTTGGCAATCGCTAAATCTTCAGCCATATAAATGACATCTCTTGTTTGCGATTCTAGATATTCTTTTGCGGCCCGGAATTCTATCATTTGATTATCGTCACGCTGATCCGGGTTCGATAATGTTATTATGATGCCTTTATTAGGAAAGAATTCGGTGTTTACTTTAACGACTACTTTCTCGCTGATATGGTAATTATAGACCCAGTTAAAGCTGATTTTTGATGTTGATTCTGAGAACATCTCTAAAATTAATTTTAGTATTTCGTTATTTTTTTCATTTAACTTATTGTTACTTAAATCTGATTTTAAAAAGTCACTTATGTGGATATTGTTTGAGACCTGAGCATCATCATTCTCAATATGGAGAGAAAATTTCTTATTCCACTTAATTAATTTTAAGTCGTGGTTAAAAAGGCCGATGCCGTGGGGCAAGCTGTCCAAAATAGATTGAGCATCAAATAAATCACCAGATTTACTCGGTTCAATTGACATTACTCGTTCGATTGATTGACCCATAATTACCCATTAATAAGTTTTATTATCTGCGAGAGTTTATTATGCCAAACTTAATTTTACGTTAATTTATAGATAGATAGATACAGGGGTTATTTTTAGGATTGATTGATAGGGTTATAAAGGGGGGTGCCATTCATCTTAAAATTCAGGATTAGTTGCCGTGATTGATCGGATTTGAACCATTTTAATATCAGGTTTTGATTTTTTCTGGATATATGCTCATGCAATTCTGGGTTTACGCTGATAATGCTATATATATTTTTAAGTATTTCATCGCCTGCAAAAAGAATTATTGAAGAGCCTTTATTTTGAAAAGTAACCCATGTGGCGCGGTCTGTTAAACTATAGGCAGATTTCTCAATGGCAATATTTAAAGTCCGCCCCATTCCGGCACCTGTTTGAACATAATTAGCCGCAGAAATCTTGCCTGGGTCAGTCATAGTTGCCTGCCAAATCCTTAGTTCCGCTTTATGGGTACCACTATCATCGCCTCTAGATACAAAGGGTGTCTTTGATTGTACAATCCTGTCAAAAGCTTGAATAGCTGTGTTACTGCCTCCAATATTTGCAGGGTCGGTAATTGGTCCGATGATGACAAAATCATTTTGCATGATTGGAAGTCGCTCACTGCCATATCCTTCATCCATAAATTTCTTTTCACTGATCTGGTCGTGAACCATGATGATATCGGCGTTGCCATCCATTGCGGAACGTAAAACCTTTCCGGTACCAAAGGCGACCACCTGAATATCGAGACCGGTATCTTTTTCCAATGCAGGAATAAGAACCGCAAGCAATCCTGAATCTCGCGTTGTCGTTGTGGCCATAAACGTGATCGGCTGATCCTGCCCGTTGAGCAAGAACTTTGCAGCCAGAAATAACACCATGAGGACTATAGGAATATAGATTATGCGCGTCATTAAAGTCTTCCCTCAATAAATTTTTTTCCTTGTTCGCTACGCGGACTTTCAAAAAATTCAGACGCGGTGGATATTTCAGTAACACTACCTTCTTCGATAAAGATAATATGTTCTGCAATTCTCTTTGCCTGCATCAAATCATGGGTAGCCATAACAATTGTCATATGATTTTCATGACTTTTTAAAATCATTTTTTCCAGTATGCCAGTGGCTTTTGGATCAAGGTTAGCCGTAGGTTCATCAAGAAATAGTATGTTCGGTTTAAGAAGTAAGGCGCGAATTAATGAAAGACGCTGTTTTTCGCCGCTCGAAAGAAGTCGCGCTGGACGATCCGCAAACTTTTCCATGGAATATTCTTGCAATGCTTTCTCGGCTAGGGGTTGTTGCTCCGCTGCGCTCACTTTCATAAGATCAAGAACATATGTCATGTTTTGTAAAACGGTTCTACGCAGTAAAGTAGGTTTAGGAAAGACCATTGCGCTTACACTGGATTTATCCCATGTGAAAATCGTTCCTGATGTCGGTTTAAGAAGTCCATGACACAGCTTTAATAATATGCTTTTCCCTGCCCCGTTTGGTCATAGAATAACCGTGGTGTTGGCTTTTTTAATATCCAGTGTCGTTTCCTGAAGGGCTTTGCCTTTTTCATGGCTATAGCTTACATTTTTTAAGGAAAGGGCAATGTCTTTATTCATCACGATACCCTCCTTGTGTTTTCTGATAATGAGTTTTGATCATATGCATCAGAAAATTTACGCCGAGCGATAAGGCGAGTAAAATGATGCCAAGAGCCATAGCGAGTTCAAGATTGCCTTTGCTAATCTCCATCTGAATGGATGTTGTCATGGTGCGTGTACTATGTTCAATATTCCCCCCAACGATCATAACCGCCCCGACCTCTGCAATGGCGCGGCCAAACCCGGCAAGAAGCACCGTGAGCAGTCCGATACGACTTTCCCAAAGAAGTGTTTTGATCCGTTGGCCTAAAGAAAGCCTTAATGAGCAAAAAAGTTCGTCATATTCATTATTCATTTCTTCAACGGTTTGACGGCTTAGGGCGGTTAATATGGGAAATATCAATATGCACTGGGCAATAATCATTGCTTCGGGTGTATATAAAAGCCCGAGTATCCCGAGCGGCCCCGCTCTTGACAATATCATGTAAACCACAAGACCTACGACCACGGGGGGCAACCCCATGAATGCATTGATAAATATACCGAGTATTTTTGAACCGGGAAATTTTTTGGTGGCAAGAAGTGACCCTAATGGAAAGCCAATAAGGGCGGCAAAAAAAAGTGCTGTTAAACTGACATAGAGAGACAGACCGATAATTTCCATCAAATCATTATTGAAAGAAACAATTAGGGAGAGCGACTTTATAAAAATACTGGAGTTTTCTGTCATTTTTTTCTTTTATGCTTTGCTTGTGACTAAACTAATTGCTAAATCAGCATCAGTAAACTTAAATGTAACATTTGATTAAAGGAATATATTATTTTTAAGCAAGCGGATCATATATTGGATGTAAGCGGACATAAATGCCCGATACCGGTTTTACGTCTGCGTCGCTTGTTGGATAAAATAAAGGATGGTGCAACGGTCAAACTTACGGCGACAGACCCTATGACACTGATTGATATTCCGAATTTCTGCCGTGAGGCAGGACATGAAGTGGAAAATATAGTTGAAGCAGATGATTATATTCTCTATTTAATTAAAAAATGTTGATATAATAGGTAATTTTAAAGGCGACGTTAGAATATGAATATTGAAGAAGTTAAAGAAACGTTTGAATTTATGGACGAGTGGGAAGACCGTTACCGGTTTATCATTGATCTTGGCCGTAAGCTGCCGGAGTTTGACGAAAGCGATCAAACGGAAGAAAATCGTGTTCATGGCTGCACCAGCAAAGTATGGATGGTGTACACAAAACAAGATGATAAAATAATATTTAAAGGCGATAGTGATGCCCATATCGTCAAAGGGTTGGTCTCCATTATTTTAATGATATTTTCAGGTAAGACACCAAAAGATATTATAGACTTGGATGCCAGAGAAATATTGACGGACCTTGGTTTGTCGCAACATTTATCGCCAATGCGAACCAATGGACTTTTTTCAATGGTTGAACGTATAAAAGCAATAGGAAACAGTTTTCTTTGAATGAATTTTCGGAAATTATTCCGCTTATACTGGTTATGCTTGCTTCTGGCGTATTAAGCGGACTTATGGCTGGGCTGCTCGGAATTGGCGGTGGCATTGTTATTGTGCCTATTCTCGAATTTTCATTATCATATTTCGGTGTTGATGAAGCGGTGCGAATGCATGTGGCGATTGCGACGTCACTAGCGATTATTATCGTTACATCTTTTTCATCAGCACGGGCCCATAACAAACACGAAAATGTTGATCATGCCCTCATTAAAAAATGGGCGGTTTCTATGTTAATCGCGGCGGCGATCGGTAGTTGGGTCGCGTCCATGTTAAACGGCAAATCTCTCGTGATTATTTTTGCGTTACTGGCATTTGTTGTTGCCTTTAAAATGCTTTTAAAGGGGGACCCGGCAAAAACAGGGACGCAATTCCCCAATCATTGGGCCGTTCAGTTAATGCCGCTGTCAATAGGTGGTCTTTCAAGCATGATGGGTATTGGCGGTGGCGTCATGGGGGTTAGTTTTATGACTATTTTTGGGATGCCTATCCATAGGGCCGTTGGCACTGCATCTTTTTTTGGTGTTTTAATCAGTATTCCCGGCACCATCAGCTATATGATCACGGGCGCGGGTGTCGAGGGGCTACCGGCTGGCAATATTGGTTATGTTAGCTTAATTGGTCTTGGGGTTATTGCACCGGTATCTTATCTTGCCGCACCATTTGGCGCAAAAATCGCGCATCAGCTTAATCAAAGACAATTAAACCTCGCCTTCGGCGGCTTTCTTTTGTTTGTTTCAAGTCAAATGATCTACCGCTATCTTTTTTAAACAAAAAAAGACCCCGGCAAGGAAGCCGGGGCAAGAGGGAAGATATTGGATAGGACGAATTTCCTATCCTGAAGTAAATTGGTTTAAGTAATGTTGTTACGTTTTCTGATCTGAATACATCCGGCAATCATAATAGCCGCGATAATGGTGCCTATCCAGAGAGAGGGGTCTGTCAAACTGCTTAGATAATTCATCGAAATATCAACCAGATTTACACCTTCCCCATTCTCGAAGCTGTGCCTAAAGTCAGCTTTGCTCGTGAAACGAGATCCAATTATTTGAAGAAATAGTGTGCTTCTGAAAAAGACCATCTCAAATACTGCTAGTAGAATTGGGGCAATGAAAGCAAGCAGGAATGGAGAGCGTCTTGAAAAACTTGAAACCAACATGAACCAGGTAATGATAGGTAAAACCCATAGGATTTTAACAAATAGTGGCACTATATCTGCCATAAGAATAGCACCCAGATTTATGTTTGAGAAAACAAGGTTCCACGCACTGGCATCGGTATTAATAGCCACGAATAATCCAAGTATTAGTGTGGAAAAAATTTGAATTATTAATGCAAACCCTATGGCGATCAAAGGGATTACAACTGTCACTGTTGCAAGCTTTACCAATACTTCTTGGGTATCCGATACCGGCATTGATTTCCAAAATAAAATACTTTTATCTTTGCGCTCGTCAAATAGAGAGGAAAGGGCGGTAAAGACCATGCTGAAGCTGACCACTATAAACAATATTATGGATGGGAACATTACAAGCATGGTGACGATGTTGGATGAACTGATTGAATGGGATTCGGCGTCAGCGAGATGCTCATTAATAGAGGCACCATCAATTGTCATGCCACTACCGGTTATTAAGGAAACGATTGAAAAGAATATGACCAGTCCGGTTACAACCATTGGGGTGGCAAGGATAGCCCTCTTATTATCCCAATATTCCTTAAGGAAAAGGGCTTTGATGGGATTGTAGCCATTTATTGTTGTTAGAGTAGAAAACATTTTATTCTCCAATTTCTTTATTTATTTTAAATAAACAGGCATTGGCCAATGGCACAAACCATGATTTTATCTTTACTAATTGACGCACCGGTCTGGCTTAGCTCGTCACCGATACTTGATGCGCTCAAACCTCTCATGCCAATAGTGCCGACAAAAATCAGGAAGGCAATAAGTCCAATGTTAATGAGAGTATGGATTGATTTGCGTTTATTAATTTCCAGGTTTGTCATGATTGTTCTCCGCTCATCAATGTGACAAAAAGATCGGAAAGCGAAAGGCGGCTTACTGTGCCAAACTCTTTTAAGCTGGCGCTATCTTTTCCTTTGAATACAAAGCTTGTCCGGCCTAAGGATGTCATTTCACGGTAAGGGGCAAGGGCGCGTGCTTCGTCAATGCTATCTTTATTAGGATCAAGAACTTTCCAAGTGCTAAGTGTTTCTTCCATACTGGCGTCATACATAATTTTGCCGTCACGAATAAAAATCACATCGGTCAGAATATTCTCAATTTCATCTACTTGATGAGTGGTGATAATGATGGTTCTTTCTTCATCAAAATAATCCCCTAGCAATTGATCGTAAAAAGTCTTGCGGTACATGATATCAAGGCCGAGTGTCGGCTCATCAAGGACGAGGATCTTTGCATCAATTGCCATAATAAGAGCAAGGTGAAGTTGAACAATCATGCCTTTTGAAAGTTTGCTAACTTTTTTATCCATGGGGATTGATGTTTGTTTGAGCAAACCTAATGCTTTTTCACGATTGAAATTTGGGTGAACGCCTTCCACAAACTGAACGGCTTCACGCACTTTGATCCAGCCGGGTAAAGTGGCGACGTCTGATATAAAACAGACTTCTTTCATAAGCTGGTCGCGCTGCGTATGCGGGTCATAGCCGAGTACATTAAGCTCACCTTCATATGAACATAGCCCGAGTATGGCATTGATCAATGTTGTTTTACCTGCACCATTTGAGCCAATTAAACCGACAATTTGTCCTTTATTTATAGACACATTAACATTTGATAAGGCTTGGAATTTCCCAAATGATTTATTCAGATTTTTTGCGCTGATATAATTTGTCATTGTTATGTCCTCTATTCTTTATTATCTGGCACTGAACCATTTTTGGTTGTGGCAGAAAGCAACGTTTTGGTATCAAGCCCCAGTCTTGAAATGCGTTCCATAATTTTTGGCCATTCAATTTCCAGAAAGTTTTTTTGCTCTGTTATGAGTAAGTTTTTTCTCGCTCCGTCTAAAATAAACATTCCAAGTCCCCTGCGTTTTTCTACTAATCCTTCATCAACCAATTCTGCATAGGCTTTTGAAGCTGTTATTGGGTTAATTTGATATTCAACCGCGACCTTTCTAACGGAGGGGAGTGCCTCTCCCTCGTTAAGATCTCCATCCATGATCATCATATGAATCTGATCCTTTAGTTGAAGGTAAATAGGTCTGTCATCTGTCCATTGTTCTGCCACAGTACTTTCCAATCATATTAAATTTGGGGCTAATTTTAAAACTCGGTTATTCTGCCAATCTTTAGATTACTGAAGAGTAAGAAGCGAGTGTAGTTAGTTTTTGTGCTTCGACACTCGTTTGATATTGGCTACCGTTTACAATGACGGATAAGATAAGAAGGCTTACAACAGCAAAACCGGAAACGATTCTTTGGCTGCTCATTTTAAAGTCGTCATTATTTGAAATAGTATTTTTACTAACAAGGCTCAAGAAGCTGTCCGAGCTAGTTGCATTTGAGTATAAGTTAAACATTTTATATTCCTTAAATAGGTGTGCTTGTGATTAGGTGTTGTAGTTATATATAACACTAAAACAAATATGGTCAACTTCTTTTGATGTTTTTTTTAGAGATAAAATAAAAATCTTTTAAAAACAAATGGTTATGAATTCACTTTTTTTACGACATCAACCCTTTAGGTGTTATAAATAACGCAAATAGGTGTTAATGAGGTGTATTATTCATGCAAAAGGAATCAATTTATAGTCAGGTAGAGGCTGGAATTTACAGCGTTACTGAGGGCGAAAACAATGTAATCGCCAATATGGCTACGGTCAGTTGCCTCTTAAAAGAAGCCTTTGAGGATTTCTTCTGGGTAGGGTTTTATATAGTCGATAATGAAAAGCCAGAAGAATTGGTTGTCGGCCCATATCAGGGAACGTTGGGTTGTCTTCGTATTTCATTCGATCGCGGGGTTTGCGGCGCGGCGGCCAAAACGGGCAAAACACAAATTATTGATAACGTCCACGAATTTCCGGGTCATATAGCCTGTGATAGCCAAACTAATTCCGAGATCGTCGTGCCGGTTTATAATAATAAAAATGAATTGATTGCTGTATTTGATGTGGATAGCACAAAAATAAAGACTTTTGATAAGGTGGATCAGATGTGGTTGGAAAAAATATTATCTAAGGTATTTGATAAATAAAATTGATCATGTAAGATACATTATAACATAATAAAAATATATGGGACAATAGATAATGATCAAATTTTTTTGGGCAATAATCCTAACACTATTCTTGATGGGATGTGGGCAGCAATCAACATCAGAAACAAACACAGGTGAGCCCAAGATATCTGCGGATATGATTCTTGAAAACGGTCGTTTATATTCGTTTTCATGGTCCGAGCCATCATTAGAAGGGGTGCCGGCACCTGATGCGCCTTATGAAAATGGTACATGGGCGCCTGACGGTGAAGCCATCGCTATC
>JAESUD010000138.1 GCA_016763335.1 Emcibacteraceae bacterium
AACTTGATGCTTATGTTACATAAATCAAAATATAACGCAACCCATTAGGTGTTAACCATAAATACTTCTTCAATCATAATTATATGTTATATCGCATTCGTAAAATCGTTATACTTGATCACATTTAGAATTTTTTTATGCAGAAAATGTACCCCACCCAAACAAAATCTATGTCTGTTATTATAAATTTATTAATATCAATTGTATCTTTTAACGTCTGCAGCCATAATATTACCATAAAACGTAATTTATAAATTGGGAGGCTTCACTTGGTTCATTTCTTAAAAATATTTGTGGTTGTTACAGCCTATATCGGCTTTTTAACAAGCGCCTTTGCACAAGAAAAAGATTATAGTAACTTCATTGAAAAAATTGATAATATCTTTTCTGATATCTCAAAACAAAGCGCCCCCGGTTGCTCAGTAGGGGTAATTCATAACGGTTCTTTTATTCATAAAGCCGGGTACGGCATGGCAAACCTTGAGCATAATATAGCACTTGGTGGGAATACCGTTTTCAGAATGGCCTCTATTTCAAAACAGTTCACCGCAATGGCCGTGCTTAATATGGCACAAGACGGGATAATAAATTTAGACGAAGACATCAGAACCTATTTGCCGGAACTCAATGACTATGGACATAAAGTATCCATTCGTTCGATGCTCGGTCATTATAGTGGCATGGGTGATTATGATTTAATTGCTAGCAGCTATGAAGGTGAACAAGCAGAAGACAGTGCAAATTTAAGGTCTGTTGCCGGTGGTCCTTATAGACTTGGCAATGAAGACTATCTCACCAATGATGAATTTTACGAAGTTGTTAAACACATAAAGTTAATTTACCCCCCAGAAACCAAAATGGTCTACAGCAATCTAGCCTATTATTTATTATCGATATTGGTTGAAAAGCAAACAGGCCTTTCGCTAAGACAATATTCTAAAAAACATATTTTTGAACCACTCGCCATGAACGATACTCTTTTCAGTGATAACGGGGTTGAGATTATAAAAAACCGCGCCTCAGGATATGCGCCACGCGAAGACGGTGGTTTCAAAATTGATATGACTAATCTTTTTATCGTTGGTGATGGGGGGCTACACACCAGCGTCAATGACTTTCTCAAATGGGATCAAAATTTTTACAAACCCCGCGTTGGCAAAAACCCTGCGGAATTAGTAAAACAGCTAAATACCCCTACCAGTGAATTTAAATTTGGAGAAAATTTTTATGCCAATGGTCAAAGTGTGACCACCATTGATGGTCACAGGGCGTTTGCCCATTCTGGTGGCTGGCTTGGCACTTCTACATATTACATAAGGTTTCCAGATGATAAGTTTTCCGTCGTCACTCTATGTAACAATGTTAATCAATCACCCAGCGATCACTCAAAAGCGATTGCAAAATTATATTTTGATCTGGAGAGATAAAAATGAATATTCGTAAAATATTATTAGCATCTGCAATCAGCCTTGGCATTTCGGCCTGCTCAAGTGAAACCCCTCAAAACACCTCGCCCCATTATGACAAAATCATTCGCGGCGGAACCATTCATGATGGGCGCGGCAATCCCGGAAACATTGGTGATGTAGCCATTAATGGCGATAGAATTGTTGCCATTGGTGATCTAAGCACCGCTTCCGCTTCTGAGGAAATTGACGCCACAGGACTTGTTGTTTCCCCCGGTTTCATCAATGTTTTAAGCTGGTCCGTCAATACATTAATCGAAGATGGACGCGGCATGAGCGAATTAAAACAGGGCGTGACCTTCGAAGTTTTTGGCGAGGGAACATCCATGGGGCCTTTAACACCGGAACTCAAAGAATATGACGAGCGCAATCAGGGCGATATAAAATATGATATTACATGGACGACACTCGGCGAATATCTAACATTTTTGGAAAATAAAGGCATATCGCCCAACGTCGCTTCATTTGTCGGCGCAACCACTGTACGTAAACATGAAATAGGTTATGAGAACCGCCTGCCAACGCCTGAAGAAACAATACGCATGCAGCATCTTGTTATTAACGCCATGAATGAAGGGGCGCTTGGCGTTGGGTCCTCGCTTATTTACGCACCGGCATCATATTCAAATACGGCAGAGCTTATCGCGCTTAATAAAGCCGCCAGCGTATGTGGCGGGTCTTATATTTCCCATCTACGTAGCGAAGGAAATATGATTGATGAAGCCGTCGACGAGCTTATAGCCATCGCCCGAGAAGCCAATATACCGGCCGAGATTTACCACCTTAAAGCCGCAGGAAAAGAAAACTGGAGCAAAATGGGTTCGATCATTGAAAGGATCGAACAAGCCAGAGCAGAGGGACTTAAAATTACCGCTAATATGTATAGTTATACCGCTGGTGCTACCGGACTTGATGCCATGATCCCGCCCTGGATACAGGAAGGCGGCATTGATGGCTGGATTGCCAATATGAAAGACCCGGAAATGCGAGCGCGAGCCTTAAAAGAAATGCGTGACCCGCTGCGCGATTGGGAAAATCTTGGTAGTGGTTCAGGTTATGAAAATGTTATCACCGTCGGCTTTAAAAACCCAGAACTGCGCCATCTTACTGGCAAAACATTGCTGGAAATAGCGGGCATGCGGGGCACATCACCAGAAGAAGCTGCCATGGATTTGGTCATAGAAGACAACAGTGAGGTGGGCACCATATATTTTATGATGAGCGAAGAAAATGTCATTAAAAAACTTCAACTTCCATGGGTCAGCTTTGGCTCGGACGCTGGATCACAAGCCGCAGAAGGTGTATTTTTAAATTCCAGTACTCATCCAAGAGCATATGGTAATTTTGTCCGTGTCTTAGGTAAATATGTTCGCGACGAAAAAATACTCTCCTTAAGCGAAGCCATTCGCCGCATGACTTCTTTACCGGCAACAAATTTAAAATTGAAAGACCGTGGTGCCATTGCCGAAGGTTATTATGCAGACATCGCCATTTTTGACCCAGAAACAATTGCAGAGAAGGCAACTTATGAACAACCTCATCAATATGCCGTGGGAATGAAGCATGTCTTCGTCAATGGTGTTCAGGCCCTCAAGGACGGCGAACATACTGGTAATTTTTCTGGCCGCTTTGTCAAAAGAGATGGTTGGGAAAATCAGTGTTCTATTGAGGACATTATGTAATGGCATTTATTAAAAGACGCACACTTCTCGCTGGAATAAGTAGCCTTGCCGCAACTTCCGCTCTGTTACCCCTGCCCACTTTCAGTAGATCAACTCTACATGTTGGTGTGGTTGGTGGCGGTATTGTCGGCGCTTCTATTGCTCTGCATTTAGCCGCCCTTGGTGCCAAGGTCACATTGTTTGAAAAAACCGCCCTCGCCGCCGGGGCAACGGGTAATAGTTTTGCATGGATTAACGCCTCAAGCACCAATACGCATTATAGAAAATTTCGCCTTGC
>JAESUD010000139.1 GCA_016763335.1 Emcibacteraceae bacterium
CGTAAAAAAGCCCCTCATTTCACATCTCTTTACTTGCGTCTTATTAAAAGGACGTTATATTGCGCCTGCAAACGTGCGTATAAGGAGAGGTGGCCGAGTGGTTTAAGGCGCACGCTTGGAAAGCGTGTAAAGCGCAAGCTTTCGAGGGTTCGAATCCCTTCCTCTCCTCCATATTACATTCACTAAATTATTGAAATATATAGATATTATTTTGTAAGGTATAAAGAGCTAAATTAGATTACCACAGATAATTAATTACGAAGCTTGTATTTAGCTTCATTTATTTGTAACCCTGAATGTAAGAGGGGATATGACTAAAGCTATACTCACCAGCAAAGCAGATTCCGCATATGATGACCTGAATGAATTTCGATATCATTTCCCACAAACGTATTTCAATCAAATTCAAAATGCTATTAATGATTGGATTATCTACTACGAGCCTAGACGCTTAACTCAGAAATTAAATAAACAAGGTGGTAGACAAGCCTACTACGCAACAGCCCGTATTACTCGTATCGAACGCGACCCTACCAGAGATGAAGCTTTCCGCCATGCAGTTCGAAATGGGTTAGCACTTTCAGGTACAATCCAATGGATGTTTGATAGGAGGTTAATTTCAGTTGATGATGATTATACAATCCTTACTGCCGATAATTACTTGCCGGCTCAGGCAAAAAGAATGCTTAATTCAATTGGCAAGCTCCTCTTACCTGAAAGAATGGAACTTCGTCCACATCCACAATTCCTCGATTTTCATCGTGAAAATGTTTTTAAAGGTTAATCTGATTCTCGTTATTAATGATAATGGGAATTCCCAAACTTTATTGTATAAATTTATATTCATTATACTATTCATTTTCTTTAAGCACTGCGTCTGAGGTGGTTTCAGCCATCTTTGCACAGTTTTAACAGCAGAAGCTGAAGTTGTTAGAGCATCACATATTACGATTGTGAATTCTGAAATAATGGTCATGATGACAGATAAGTATTTAAAGGTGTTCATGGTTCATCGTTATGGAAAGGCTCTTAATATCCATAAATGCAGTAAAGTGGCTTGCTTCATAGACGTTATTTGTTAATGATAAATAAGAAATAATTAAAAAAACTTGAATTCTACAGGGGATATTATGCAAGAAAACCAATTCCATCTTTTTAAAACAGAACGATTTCTTCCACTTTTTATAACCCAATTTTTAGGGGCATTTAATGATAATATTTTTAAAAACTCCCTTGTCGTTCTTATTACTTATGAGACAGGAGTTCGGGCGGGATGGGACCCTGCATTACTTGTTCTCGTCGCAGCAGGTATTTTCATTTTACCATTTTTTCTTTTTTCCGCTATGGCTGGCCAATATGCAGATAAGTTAGAAAAGTCAGCAATGATAAGTAAGATTAAACTGGCTGAAATCATCTTAATGGTTCTCGCATCATTAGGGTTCTTTCTTGGTAATCTTTATCTTTTAATGACCGTACTTTTTTTAATGGGTACTCAGTCGACATTTTTTGGCCCCATAAAATATGGAATATTACCCGACCATTTAGAAGAAGATGAGCTTATAGGCGGTAATGGCCTTATCGAAATGGGAACGTTTCTCGCTATACTTGTTGGGACTATAATGGGCGGGCTCTTAATTCGCACAGAATTTGGTATTGCAATCATCTCCATTTTATTACTTGTAGTTTCTGTCTTAGGGTATCTTAGCAGCAAAAAGATACCACGCGCACCTAGTGCGGCACCCGATTTAAAAATTAATTATAACTTCATTACTGAGACGTTAAACATTTTAGGTAAGGCGAAGGCAAAACGTCGTGTATTTTTATCAATTATGGGTATTTCATGGTTCTGGCTTTATGGTGCAACATATCTTGCTCAATTTCCAACATTTGCCAATGAGATCCTTTCATCAAACGAAGAAGTCGTAACGTTATTACTATGTACTTTCTCTATTGGTATCGGTATGGGGTCGATGATATGTAATAAGTTGGTCAAAGGGATGGTGACAGCAAGGTTTGTACCGCTTGCGTCTTTAATGATGACGGTCTTCAGTGTTGACTTATACTTTGCTAGCTCTAGCGTTATAACACCGATGTCTAATGTAGTCGGTGAATTATATGGGGCAAAACAGTTTTTATCTGAACTGCCTAATTGGCGCATTATAGCCGACTTATTAGGCATCGCTATATCAGGCGGAATATATATTGTACCTCTTTATACCATAATGCAGACGGAGAGTGACGCGGCAGAACGTTCCAGGATTATTGCCGCTAATAATATTTTAAATGCATTGTTCATGGTCGTATCGGCTTTAGGTTCAATGTTACTGTTTATGGCAGGTTATTCTTTACCCGAAGTATTTTTAGCTATTGCCATCGCAAACGGCTTTGTGGCGATTTATATTTGCCAATTGTTACCACAAGATTTGGTTCAATCAATCATCAGGGTTATTTTAAGAACTCTTTACAGGGTCGAAATTACCGGACTTGAAAATTATAGAAAAGCTGGTCGTAGTACTGTTATAATTGCAAACCATACTTCCTTGTTGGACGCTTTACTACTTGGTGCTTTTTGCCGGATACGCTCTCTTTTGCCGTTAACACTCATATTGCTGAAAAGTGGTGGGTGCGTCCTGCGTTTGCTTTCTTCGAATTGATGCCGCTTGATCCGACGAACCCTATGGCTACTAAATCAATGATCAAGGCGGTGAAACAAGGGCGACGGTGCGTCATTTTCCCAGAAGGGCGACTTACTATGACTGGTGCATTGATGAAAGTTTATGAAGGGCCTGGAACAATAGCATATCTTGCCAATGCGCCACTTTTACCTATCCGTATAGAGGGAGCGGACAGAACGCCTTTGTCGCGATTAAAGGGTGTTGTAAAACAAAAATGGTTTCCAAAAATAACCTTAAATATTCAAGAGCCTGTAAATTTTGACGTCCCTAAAGGGTTTAGCGCCCGTGAGCGTCGTGCTTGGATTGCTCGCGAAATGTATGATGTAATGTCAAATGTGATTTTTAACACCAGCAATACCGAGCAACCACTATTTCATGCATTGATTGATGCAAAGGCCATGCATGGAAACAACCATATTGTATTGGAAGATATTGAGCGCGCGCCAATGAGTTATAAAAAGCTTATATTAGGAAGTTTTGTCATGGGGCGCAAAATCGCTCAATTCACGGAGCACGGTGAGAAAATTGGCGTAATGTTGCCAAATTCGGTTGGTGGTATTGTAACATTTTTTGCAGTTATGGCCTATGGCCGTGTACCGGCAATGCTTAATTTCTCTACAGGTTCGGGGAATATAGTCGCAGCCTGTAAAGCAGCAACCATTAAAACCATTATTACATCAAAAAGATTTGTTGAACTGGGGCAACTGGAAGAGACAATAGAGATATTAAGTAACCACGCTGAAATTATATATCTTGAAGACATAAAAGAGAGCATCGGTTTAGGTGATAAATTGTTTGGCTTTTTGTTAAGTCGCTTCCCGCATTTCATGCATGATCAGGTCGCTAATAAAACAGATGCAGAAGATGCCGCCGTGGTATTATTTACTTCCGGTTCAGAGGGCACCCCAAAAGGCGTAGTTTTAAGTCATAAAAACATCCAGTCAAACAGGTATCAATTGAGTTCCCGCGTTGATTTTACCGCCAGTGACCGCGTGTTTAATGCTCTTCCTATCTTCCATTCTTTTGGGTTAACCGGAGGATTGCTTCTTCCTATATTATCAGGACTTAAAGTTTTTCTTTATCCATCACCACTCCATTATAGGATTGTACCGGAACTTGTATATGACACGAATGCAACAATAATGTTTGGCACAGATACTTTCTTAGGCGGTTACGCACGGTTTGCGCACCCATATGATTTTTATTCAATGCGTTATGTATTTGCTGGTGCCGAAAAATTAAAACCGGAAACAAAAAGTTTGTGGGCAGAACGCTTCGGGGTACGCATATTAGAAGGATACGGCGCAACGGAAACATCACCGATTCTTTCCACCAATACCGCCATGCAAGCCAAAAATGGTACTGTAGGCCGCTTGATGCCCGGCATTGAATATAAACTTAAACCTGTTCCGGGGATTGAAGTTGGTGGTAAGCTCATTGTTAAAGGTCCAAATGTGATGAAAGGATATCTACGCGCGGAAAAACCGGGAGTATTGGAAAAGCCGGAAGGTGGATGGTATGATACAGGGGATATTGTTGAAATTGATGACGAAGGATATATCAAGATTGTAGGGCGCGCCAAACGTTTCGCCAAAATTGCCGGTGAGATGGTATCGCTTACAGCCGTTGAAGGGATTGTTAGCGCCCTTTGGCCAGATGATGCTCATGCAGTGGTCGCTTTACCTGATCCCAAAAAAGGTGAACAGCTTATTATGATGACGACTAGTAAACAGGCAAGCAAAGAGGCCATCAGGGACGGCGTTAAAGCCGAAGGCCATTCTGAGCTTCTTGCACCAAAGACTATTATACTATTGGATGAGATCCCTGTCTTAGGAACAGGGAAAACAGATTATATAAGTGCACAAAAACTGGCCGCACAAAATGTACTCGGTTAGGTAGTTTTTATGTCTTAAGTATCATCTATCACTTTTATTACTCAGTATTTGTTTGTAGGGTATCATTTGGATCATTTTGGTTTAATTTTTGATAGAGATAACCAATGCCAATAAGAGCTGTACCAAGTCCCATAAAGCTGAGCGCTCTTGCTAATCCTTCTAGGCCATTCATATCCACAACGAATACTTTAAGCACAACAACGGCTAAAACAAACAACCCGGCCATCCGTATATTACCATTGTTCTTTTTTAACCCTACGACTAAGAACGCTATTGCATATAGCAGCCATACAATTGAAAATCCATAGCGCTCCCAATCTGAAATGTTTTTGGAGCCATCCATTAAGGTTGCAAAAACATGTACTTCAGCTGTGAGCCAATACCAGATAATTATAAAGATCGCTCCACCATAATATTTTACACTTTGTCTAAGGTCATTCTTGTAAGAAAGCCAAGCCATTGAGACAATAAGCATTGCTGGGATAAAATATTGCAATAATTGGATATTCGCAATCGGTAGCAGGTCGCCCAAACCTGAATTAATAAAGATATTGTTTTTTATACCACCACCGAGGACGATTGCTAATAGTGAAAGTGCCGTCATGATTTTACGCAGAGGGTTCACTTGATTGTTATCATATTTTAATTCCATCCAGAACAACAGGGCAGCTAGGGCAGTCCAGTTAATGGTTTGTAAGGCAACCTCAAGACCAGAAGGGAAGAGCCATAAGTTGCCGCCTGTGCCATCGAACATCACAGATAGCACATGCACTTCAGCGGTTAGCCAATACCACGCCATGAAGAAGGCTGCACCGCCGTAATATTTAAGACTGCGACTTAGGTCCTTTTTATATGCAAGCCAGGCGATAGCGGCAAAAAGCAGAGCTGGTATGAGATATTGTAGAAATTGAATGTTTATTATAGAAGTGATATTGGTCAAATCTTGATTGACAAAAACGTTGTTTACATGTCCCAATCCTATGAGGATCGCCATTGCAGATAATATAGAGGCAAAATAACGCATAAAATTAATATTTATATCGCCAAGTTTGTCGGCATATTTTAACTCAAACCAAAATAGCGCGCCTGCAATGACACTCCAGTTAATGGTTTGCAAGGCAACTTCTGTAGAATAATTATAGCTATTCCATTTAAATATGCCGCCCGAGCCTTCTAATATCACAGATAGCACATGTATTTCAGCGGTGAGCCAATACCACATCACTAAGAAGGCAGCACCACTGTAATATTTGAGGCTGCGGCTTCGGCCACCATTATAGGCAAGCCAAGTTTTGCTCGCAAAGAGCACAGCCGGTACAAAATATTGTAGGAATTGAATATTTATTATGGGCGTCAAATGTCCAACGTCTGGATTAAGGAAAATATTATTGGCAGCACCACCGCCGACAATGATACCAACGAGTGAACTGAGTGTCATTAAACGACGAAGATAGCCAATGAGCTTGTCTCCATGTTTTAATTCTAACCAGAATAACAAGGTAGTAGCCACACCCCAGTTAATGGTTTGCAGAGCCATTTCAGTGGCCGTCGGGATGCCACTAAGTTTGCCATTAGCAACAGACAACACATGAATTTCAAGTGTGATAAAGGAGATGAGTAATAAGATTGAGCCTGCTGTTAACACCGATAAAAGTCTATCACGCTCTTCTTGGGCAAACAGCTTTGCGGCATAATAAAAAATAGCTGATGTCAGGCCGTATGCATAAAATAGCCAGTTAATAAGCGGCAAGCTTTCACTGTCGCCATAATCAAAGACCGATGCATTTAGGAAGAGCCTTACAAGCACAATACTTGCTATTATTAACGCCAGAGTTCGCAAGCCCTTTACCGCCGTTGCCCGCCAGATATACCCGAGGGCTAATATTTCTAGTACAAGCGCAAAACTGAGCCATGCTTCGCGCAATATCATTGCGATCGCAAAAGCGACAGCTGTGGTGGCACCGGTCGCATAAGTGGCGACAAGCTCGTTGCGCAGGCTGACATCTGCTCGATTGTAGCGCATAGTAGCGTAAGTGAAGACTCCCGCAAGGGCCATAGCAACAAAAGCAAAAGGATAGCTTGTTGATAAGTCGCTAATGCGCCAGTAATTGATAAGTAAGATTGTTATAGGAAACAGGACAGAAATTGATGCCCACATAGTTTTTCGCAGTAAGTTTGGTAACCAGAGAAAGATGCCCATTGATATGGTGCCGGCCAGTATGACGGATGTAATAATAAATTTTTCTGTACCAGGTGCTGCTATGGACATGAGACCAAGATTGAGCGCATCACTTGCACCAAAATTTTGCTGTATTTCGAACAGATCTGGTACGTGCCAAGATCCGAGTAAGAGAAGCGCACCAAATACCGAAATTAAGCCACCACCATCATTTTCAGCGCTGTACGATACTGCGTAAGCATGACCAATCAACCATAGGCCGCCCATAAACATCGCTGTTGCACTATAATGATCTAGTCGGACGATGCTGACAAAAAGCAAAACACAGAGTAATGTTGTTAGATCTTTGACAATTGCTATCTTATGGTTTGGTAAAAGCCCACGAAGGCTACTGTCGCTGGTACGGGCTGATAAATCTCCACGCAAGAACACAGTATTAATGCCGCCGAGGAGCAACAGGTAGCCGCCTACTGGAATGACATCGCTTGATTGCCAGTTCGTCATTATCCAAGTGAGCGCCCAGAAAATGCCAAGGAAAACTGCGATAGCTGGAACATCTATCCATCCTCGTTTGCGAGAGACCCACAGCGCTGATGCAATAATAAAGATCAAATACGGGAAAAGTCTATAGGCATCAGAATTTCCTGTATCAACTAAGATAGGAATGACTAGCCCAGCGATAATCCCAAGATAAGCAAAGAAACGTCCCTGTCTTAACGCGAGGACTGAGGACAAAACAGAGAGCCCTGCTAGGGCTGAGAAGGCCACAAATGAGTAAATCATTGCATAGTCATAGGCCGTATAGATAGCAGCGAAAGCCGTAAAGAGACCCGCGGCTGAGATAGCGCTCGGCATATAGTCAGGCGTACCGTCAAGCCAGTTAACATTTATATGTTTCAGACGAATAGCTTCACCGCAAGCAACCATTGCAAGGCCGAGGATGGTAGCAAAAGTGAGTCGCACAGCTGGACTTAATAAGCCAGAATCAATCGAATATTTAACCAAGAAAACACCGCCAAGTGCAAAGGCAATGCCTCCAATCCACATCATCCATCTGGTAGACAGATCTTTTTCGACAGATTTTAGAGATGGTTTTTCCCGCGCGTGAACTTTGACAGAGTTATCAACTGCTGAGTAAATTGGTGGCGCATCACTTTCTTGAGAAGCTTCAAGATCGTTGTCGGCTATCTCTTCTATCTCTTCGGCATTATCCTTAGTAATTTCAGGATCGTCGTTGATTACCTCTTCGACAATCCACGGTGCGGGAGCAATTGGCTCGCTAGCGCGTTCAAATGGCCGTGCCTCTTGTTCTGTTTGCGCTTGGCTTGGAACCGATATGCCGTGTTTGATTTTGGTTTCAATTTCAGAAAGTCTTGTGGTGACGACGGATAACATATGCTCCAAATTGTTTACATGACTATTTACTCGGTAGATGTAAACACCAAGACAAACTAAAACAACAATTGTGAACATAGTCACCTCCCAATCTATACCCAAATACACTTAAACGTAACGTCAAGGAATAAATTTGCAATCTAAATTATTTTCAAGGTAAAGGATGCGTGGATTAACGAACTGTTCTTTCGGCGAAATACTGATGGTAATAATCATCTCTAGGTCAATGTTACTTTTGATGTCAATTTATGTTCTGTTAGTAATACTTACCGTTATGGTTTGGTGACAATCTGGTGAGGTTTTATACACATAAAGAACATTAAATAGCTTTCAGCAAACGTCCGTTTTGAGTGGCGGCCCAAATATTGCGTTGACCTCTTGAGATCAGCGCCATAAACAGCTGTTCAATTCATCTCTTTTGATCAATATAACCTGCAGGCTGTGTATGGTATTTTTGGCCCACTTTTGAGACTTTAGTAGATGGCTTGAGAAGTTTTCAGACTTCTATGAGACTTCTATAAAATTCTTTTGTGAGACTCAAAAACATTCTCATTGAAATTTTTGATATTGTATCAGGTAGGTATAGGTTTTTGCTTTTGGTTCAAAATTGATGGTTTAGAAGTATTGATGACTTCTGTTACAAGCCTATCTTTAATGATCCAACATCTACACCACAGGCTTTACAAACCAGACAAACCTCAACAAAGTCTAAGTTTCTTTCGCCTGTTTCATACTTTGAAACAAATTGCTGACGTACTTTTAATTTATCAGCAAGTTGTACTTGGGAAAGGTTGGCCTTCTTCCTCATCTTAAGAAGTTCAAGTCGCAATCTCTCATATTCTTCTGGGCGGTGTTTTCTTAGCATATTTGTTCCTAATTCACTGGATGCAAACATTCCAATAAACACCATTTTAGAGTACCCAAAATTAAGGTACCTTATTTTCGGGTATTTTCTTCTTGTAGTATGTGTAAAATTATGCTTGTTTCTAACTGAGCTTTAACGCAAGGGTATTTCTTATGAACAAATTAATTAAAACTGGCACACTATTTTTGGTGCTCTCATTTTTGGCGGGATGTGGTTCCGGAGGCTTCCATTACTACAAACCCGGAATTACAAAACAACAAGAAAACAAAGACGCATTTGAATGTAGGCAGGAAGCAACTTATTATAATCAAACAGCCACTGCTAATGCTTATGGTGGGGCTGCATATACAGAGCCAATGGTAAATGTAGAGCTAGCGAAAGCTTGTCTAAGAGCAAGAGGGTATCAGATTACCGAACAATAAAGCTATCTTTAGTGAGGTTTGAGGTTTTAGTGATTTGTGAGAACAAGAGAGAACTGCATTTGTCTTATTAATGAAATAAACTACCCATTTCTTTAGAATGTGCACTGACAAAACCGACATAAATAATATTGTCAGTTTTGTCAGTTAAGTTTTAAGCATTATTGTGTTTTTTTAGGTTTTCTTTTTTTGTTGTTGATTGGTTTAGATTTATTCATCGACATTGCTTTATTATTTGGCAATTTTTTTGGCAGAATACTATCATGCATCGAATAAGAATATTTGCTGAAACTTAGGCTGCTTGAATGGGTTAAAAAAACCACTAAAGGAAAACAAAATAAATTGATCTTTCCATCGCTCATCGGAAAACAAGAAAAGGACTTTAGCAAACCGGCCACAAGCAGAGTTAACAACTATCGCAAAAAACTCGGTTTTACGGCTAGAGATAAGACATTTCACAGCACTAGGCACACCATTGCCGATGAACTAAGAAATCAGAATGTAGAGGAATACAGCATTTCAAAAATCTTGGGGCATAGCAAAACGGATGTAACTTCAGGATATGGCTCAGATACATCGCTTCTGATACTAAAAAAATACATTGATAGTTGCTACGATGATTTTGATTTTGAACCACTTAAACAGATGAAATTATAAAATATTTCTCTTTTACCACGCACGCATCAAGTTACGATAGTTAAGTAATTATAAGGACTTAACTATGAATGACATTGCGCTACTGACGCTGCGGGATATGCTCGACAGATTGATTGATAACACCCCGAACTATCCACCGCCAATTGATCATTTACCTGATAAATGGATTGCTGCATCCGCTATGCAAAAAGGTGTAAGACGTGGCGAAGTGAACTTGGTCTTGCGGGCTTTAAACACGCTGTGGATGATTGATCCGAGATATGTACGCCGGAGACTGGCCACCATAGCTTTTGAAGATGTGGGTCTTGGTGCGCCAGAGATTGTCGCTGTTACAGTGATGGCATGTTCTGGAACTAAATACTTACCGAAAGAAAAAATATTCCCAGCAGTCAGAGCCTGTGCTATTGCGCTAACCAATTCGTCCAAGGAACGTAGTGCCGAACACCTGTTTACCTTACTCGCTCATCATGACAGTTTTGATCTATTGCGGGATCGGTTCGCCCATAAGACACCACATCAACTGGTAGAAATAATGATAGATACTGACCGTACTTGATAGAGCGATCAGCAGCAGCATGGTTTTTGGCGGGAACCAAAAGATTTGGGGCAGGAATGATGCCTGAAGTACAAGGAGACTTGGGCGCGTATGAATGGGCAATTGAGCAACTCAATATACCACTGTGGCAGCCACTGGTGACCATGGCGGGGATAAGGGTAACACAATGTGCTTTGCCTATCTTCTGGCCCCTGAAGCTGTCACAGAAAGAATGTGGGGAAGCGGCGATCATAAAGAACAATTGTAAGCAACAGCAAGATGAAAGCTTAGTACCGTCCTTCGCACTTGACCAATTCACGCGGGGTGGAAAAACAGTAATCAGAGGCATATTAAAAGAAGATAATCATCTTACCCAGTGGCTAGCTAACAAGCTCCCGCGCAAGGCATGGCAGCCAACTTTGGAAATGGGTCTATTTTATCTAGTTAGTGATCAGTTGAACCAAGAGTACGTATTTGCGGGAAGTGATAAACTGAAACGTCTGTCAATCGAGGCTGATTGTTGTCGGTGGGGACTACAGGTAGAAGACGTAAAGGCCCTTCTTAAGATAATATCAGATAGCCTTGATGAGATAGAGAAGCGACGAAGGGTATTCATACGCACAGCAGAATGGTAATTTCATGCGCTTAACTGCATGACGGTACTAATGTAGACTGGACGTAAAATTAATGTAGAATGACCTATTTTGTATAATAAATTATTACCCCGTCTACATTAGCCATAGTAGTGATAGCCGCGAGAAAAGTGTTAACACTCAAGGGATGCAAGCCAAGAGAGGCAAATAGTATATTCTACATTACAGAGCAATATCTGAGAAAATCTACAAAAAGATGCATTCATGGCTCATTTTGTACGTAATGCTGGTTAGGCTGAGTTAGGGGTTCCAGATAGTGTTTTATTCAAAAATCATCGCGTGTTCTTTAAACAGGATAGTATTAGTTGTGAAAGTTGTTATCATTATATAACAATAACTTATTTCTTGCACTTAAGTGCATGGATGAATAAGTCATATCAATCACTCCATCTAATCTATTTTAGATCAACAGGTTGCGATGACTGAATGAGATCAGCGTCAAAAGTGGGCGCAAGAATTATCGACTTTCTAATCAGGAGTTGCATAAACTAAAACGGACCCCTATATCTTTTAGAGTACCGCAATTCGATAGATGGGGTTATCAAATGCTAAATATCAATAGTATAAGCAAATCTTACGGCGATGTTACTGCTGTCCAAGACCTAACATTTTCAGCGGGTGAAAATTCTATAACTACATTGCTTGGAGCAAACGGATCGGGCAAAACCACTACCTTAAGAATTATTGCCGGTTTGATATCTCCTGATCAAGGGTCAGTGTCCTTAAATGGGTATGACGTAGAAAGTCACACCTTGGAAGCAAGAAAACAACTAGGGATTTTCCCTGATCAGTTTGGTCTATATCAAAGACTAACTGTTGTTGAACATCTGGATTATTTTGGTAGTCTGCACGGGTTGAAGGATGAAAATCTTCGTAAGGCAATCGAAAATACCGTGCAAATTTTAGAGATGGAAGATATAGCCGATCGCCGATGCGAGGGGTTCAGCCAAGGGCAACGAATGAAAGTGGCTCTAGGAAGGGCGTTTGTGCATTCGCCTAAGGTGTTAGTGCTTGACGAGCCTACTAGGGGTCTTGATATATTCAATGTTCGATTGTTGAGGCAACTACTAAGAAATTTACGTGATAAAGGGGTATGCATCCTCATGTCTTGCCATGTCATGGCTGAGATTGAAGACTTATCCGATAAGGTAGTGTTTATTGCTAACGGACAAAAAAAAGCGGAGGGTTCCCCAAAAGAATTGATTGAAAAGTCAGGAGCCTCAAATCTTGAAGAAGCATTTGTAAAATATGTAACCGATATTGGGGGTGGAAATGTTGGATAAAGTTGGAATAATTATTCGAAAAGAAATAAAAGATGCCCTACGTGACCCTAGCTCACTTTTTGCTGCAGCACTTTACACGTTAATAACCCCGATAATGCTATGGGTTGCGTTAATGGCGATGACCACTGAAGCTGCGAAAATTGTTAATAAAGAAATCAAACTGAATGGGCTGGATCAAGGCTCTGTGATTACTTCTCACCTATCGGACAATGGATTTACTTTTAGTGAAGATGCACAAGTCAACGTAACAATAGTTGGTACTACGAGCGAGGGCTTTTCAACCAATAAACCTGTAAGTATAATTATAAATGGCGATCTAACAAAAACCGCGGATACGGTGAATGCAGTAGAAGAGGCCTTGTTGTCATTGAGCACGATCATTATCGATCAACGATTTAAAGTACTCGACATTCCGTCCAATTTCATCGAACCACTTGATGTTCAAATTGAAAATAGTAATGAAACATCCTATCAAACCAGAACCATTATTTATATATTAGTTATATGCTTCTTAATGCCGCTTGCTTTTACCGGGATGAGTTTATCCATCGATATGACCGCAGGGGAACGTGAGCGCTTGACGCTAGAACCGTTACTTGCGCAACCTGTGTCAACTCTATCTATCATGATTGGGAAGTGTGTAACATCATTTCTGCTAACGATGGTTGGTAGCGCGTTTGCAATTACAATATCGTCGTTAATGATTTCATATGTCCCAATTGCAGGCAATGAAATAGATATTAGTTTTGGGCTAATTTCGGCGGTCAAAATATTCATGTATCTTACTCCTGCATGCGCTGTATTTTCGGCGTTACAATTAGCCGTTGCGTTATACGCCAAAAGTTATAAAGAGGGTATGACGCTCGCTGGCATACTGGGCTTAATTCCCCTTTCAGTTTCTTTCTTGAGTGACGATACAATTATGAAATACGATTTTCTACCACTTTTTTGGGAAGTGGGTGCAATCAAAACAACGTTATTAGCCGACAGCACTTCACTTGTTATTCCCTCAGTTTCATTGCTTATATCGTGTTTAATTGTCATAGCGTGTTTATTTTATACTCAACGAAGATTAAAACTGGAAACATTGTTGAACTAGTTGTTAGCTATAATGTCTGATTTGGGTTTAGGCTGTGTAAAAACAGACACTCAAATATTAGTCATAGATTGCGTAGTGAGGGCATCAGCCCTCGATAATCTTACATTATCGAAAGTGGATATAAGTTTTATTTACAACCGAATTTCTACTTGGAATTTGACGCCAATCGAACCTTACGTTATCATTACAATGTTATCTAATTTGAGGAACATTATGTATGTCAAAGCCAAACTAAACATCGCTAAAATTGATATATTTCTGCTCACTTCAGTGGTTATGGTTTTGTTCTTGTTCGGTATCGCTGGCGCAAATGCTCAACGTGCTGTTAAAAGCCTGCCAGTCCTTATTAACGAATTATCTGAAACACATTGGATGAATAAAGAAGGCATTATCAGAGACATCTCTCGATATGGCAATGAAGGCAGTAATGCTGGTCCGATCATTCAACAACTGTTATCTGATGATCATTGGGATTTACGTGTTACAGCGGCTAGAGCTCTTGGCTATATAAATTATCAAGAAGCAATTCCGGAACTTATTGAATTACTCGAAGAACAATACGATTGGCGACTTGTCTATGTATCAGCACTTTCATTAGGACAACTTCGTTCACAAGAGGCGTTGGGTGAGCTCGAACATTTGAGACAAAATTACTGGTATCCCCCAGTGCAAGACGTAGCAGCAAATTCAATCAAGGCTATCAATAGAAACCATCCAATTTACAGTGAGTACAATTCTAATTTTAACTTTTATTCTGATTTTTATGACTATAAATTAGTTGGCAGCAACATACCTGAATGTGATGCGGGTCATTACATGAATATAGTGGACGGTGCAGATACAAAACTTTATAGAAGTTTCTTTCCGGAAGAAATTGCTAAACTCAATTACAAATCACCATACGATGATTATGACGTTGATGAGAAGACCGGAGAGTACGCCCCAAACGGTAATATTGTTTATGAAGACAAATATCCAGATGTTGCATTGAAGGTCGATAATGGATGGTTAACCGGGATCGCAAGAGGCGAATGGGGCGGTGAACTAGCACATATTGACAGTGATGGTAAAGCCTCTCCTGTATTAAGAGGTGATAATATTTATGACCTATACTCAACTAATATCGGACTAATTGTACTGACTGGAATGAACCATATTTTCAGCCATAGTAATCACGTCATGGCATTAGATATGGACGATAAAGGCGAATGGTCTGTTCAGAAATATATGACTTTACCGGGCGCAACAAAGTCATCATGGAAAACTGATAAGGATGAACTGCTAATCAATACCGAAGGTGGAAGCGTAATATTAACTCAGCAAGGAAATCTTAAGATGGCATCTTGTGAACCGCTCTATCCAAGTGACTGCAATGAAATGGTTGCGAAGTTACTATGGATTGATAAGGCTAATGCTATTGAAGACGCCGAAAAGGCGATTGATGAAGGTGACTTCAATTACAAGGCTGTTTCATGGTACACGTATATCTTACCTGGCGTTGAAGGTGTCAATCACAGCAAAGCACTGATTGATAAAAAATACACAAACATCGAAGGGACGAGCGGAGCAATTTGCTCTGATCAGCACCTGAGATTGAACAGAATTGCTGTTGACTATGCCATCGAATATAATAAATTTATTGCATTAAATGCTCCTAATGAGCCAAATTAGTAATGGCTAGCGGTACGAATAAAAATCACTGGTCAAGACTAGGCATGTTAGTTATTTATCACTTTGTCGGCGGTTCTATAACTATCGGGACATTTTCTTGGATAGGATTAAATCAGATTGCTGCGGGCCTTTTTCACATGTTGGTAATGCTTGGCCTTTTGCTATATATCATGAGATTATTTCGGTGTCCTTTTTGTGAGAAGAACCTTGGAATGCATAATTGGTTTTACTCCAATGGACTGTGGGCGTACAAGAAATGTCAACATTGTGGGGAGCATTTACCATAAAAAAGAATGCGGCAAAATTCGATAGTGATGGTTTTGAAATATTGGATAACTTCATATCTCCAATGGAAGTAGAATTGCTCAAGGATGCAGTAGGTAAAAGCAAGTTGGATGCTGCGAAGGGTGGTATCAGAAATGCTGAGAAGTTATTCCCAGATATCAATAGTCTTGCGACTTCTGACAAGATGATTGCAGCGGCTCAAAATTATCTAAAGGGTAGCCCCAATTTTGTTCGAGCAATATTGTTTGATAAAACACCAGACAACAATTGGTTGGTGTCATGGCATCAAGATAAAACCATCGCTATTTCGGAAATAACCGAAATAGATGGTTGGGGTCCATGGACTATTAAAGATGGAATTAATCACGTCCAACCACCGCTTGTAGTGCTGAACGACATGATAACCTTCCGCTTGCACCTCGATGACACAACAAAAGAAAACGGTTGCCTAAGGGTGTTGCCAGGCAGTCACCAGCTGGGTATCTTGGCCGCATCAGATGTCGCAAATTACGCAGCTACTCAAGTCCCGGTCGATTGTGAAGCTAAGGCTGGTTCTGCACTTGTTATGCGACCACACCTAATCCACGCATCAAGCAAGGCAAAGAAACCAGAAAATAGACGTGTAATTCATATTGAGTATTCTGGCTATCAACTTACGAATGGATTGAATTGGGTGTAAAACTCGTTTATGGTTTTGAAGAACAATAAATTATGTGACCATATAAATTTTAGAGGGTTTTATGAGCGAAACTAACAGTAAGTCAATATTTGGAATGATTGGAATTGCAATTGGTAGCATTGCATTACTATTATCATTAGTTCATTTTTGGGCTGGTCCTTTTTCTCCCCAACCAACGATTGAAACAATTGTTTCCGAAAAAATATCCTCTATCCGGTCAGCGGCTCTAGATGCCCTGAATGGTGAGGAACCTACTCAAACATATTTTTCAAAAAAGTGGACTGCTGACACTTACGCAGATGTTGCTACGGCTGTGTTAGGCGGTTTAGCCCTTATTCTTGGCGTTATATCACTTGCAAATCGAGAACCTAGACGAATAGCTGGCGGAGCCGCCGCACTAGGTATTAGTGCAATAGCATTCCAGTTTATTGCAATGTATGCGATGGCTTTGCTCGTGGTGCTCATAATCTGTGCGGCTTTATCAAGTTTTGGATTAGATTTCTAACGACAATCATAGTTTCTTACTTAAGCCATCATCTGAGTTGAGATGAGTTGATGAAGATCGAGTTCATATATTTTCTTGCCATACAGACCGAAGATCGATGACCCTCTATTTGCCACACGACTAAATTTCAACGGTTCGTTATCTTCATCAAGCAATTCTAACTCCTGTAATATTTCAACTTTATGGCTTTCTAGAAGTTTAATTAAGAAAAAATTATCACATTTATATCCGCCGGTAAAGAGGGCATAATCTTCAAAAATAGCAAATGCGTGGCTCCCTTTTATTGGAATTTTCCAATAATTAATAATTTTGTTGTCTTGAATTTGCACAAGAGGAAATTGAGAATAATAATAACAATATGTAGCATTATTTGAAGCAACGTTAAGCGCATAACAATCCCAAATATAATCTAAACCCTTAACTTGTTCAAATTCATATAGTTTATTTCCGTCTTTACTCCACTCTTTTAACCCGCTCTCGTCAAAAGTACCTTCATCAAATAAGCCAGTCCAAATAGTTCCTTTAGACGTAATCTGAGTGCTTTCGATAGCGTCCCCTAATAATATATCCGATTTCAAAATACCGTCTGGAGAATAAATTCGACCATTACCGCCAAAATCTTCTGACGGTGTATGAGGTGTTCTTGAACATACCATTAAAATATCGTCGTTAGGGAATAGCTGTACATCGTGAATATTATATTTCTCACCAACGATCTTAATGTCTTTACAAATCTTACCGTGTTTAATTTCATAGACACAATAGCTCTGAGCACCTTCAGGGGTGCTCTTAGGTAAGGTAGCCCACCCCTCTTGCACTATCGTGTAATCTAACGGTTTTAACGCAGTTGCTACCAAAATCGATTTTTCCGGTGTCGTATTGAATGCAACGATTTCCCCAATTAATATTTCTTCGTTGATGGTGAAAATTGGCTGTAACTGTATAGATTTGATATTCATAATTTAACCACTCTGTTATCATTCCAAGTAAAGCTTAATATCGTCTTTACCTTCTCGGCCGCCTGATCCATGATCGCCTATTATCTCAACGATATATTCAAACATTGTCTGACCTTCATTAATGCGGGCTTGTTCAAGCTCTCTAGTAAGGTGTGCTATATTGGTAGGGTGGCAATTCTCTAATGCTTTGGTCAGTTGGTTGACAGTCGCCTCATATCCAAGATGTCGTTTCGAAAGATCGGAATTTTTCCATCTTATGGCAAACCCGTTATCTTCAACTGAACCATATCCGCCCCGCAAAATATCATTGAAGGCAGCAAGGTTCCGGCCCCAATACCCACCTTCGAGCATGACATGTTGGATTTCGTCATAGAACTCTTTCATGCTAGAAAAGTTTTCACCATCGATCACATATATTTTTCTATCATCCATGTCCTATTCTCACTTCCCATAGGCCAGGTTTGATCTCATCCATCTTAATATCGATATCAACAAACTTTTTAATCACCTCGATGTTGGTCTTTGTGTGAAGGCTTGGTCGCAAGGTTGTATACATACCACACCACCCACCGCCATTGGCAGAAGAAGTTGATCAGCCAAATATGGCCCAACTGCTGCTTCGCTATTCAAGTAACGGTTCGCAGACTTACAGACTTTCTTCGCAATACTCTCGGCTGATGTGCCCACTACGCCAAATCCCGCATACACTTCGGTAACATGATCATGGACTAATTTTAATAATAATATATTGCCCGGACCGATCGAGTTATCAGTAGTTCTCGCCTTCAGCATATCTACCGACCATCCAAGTTTGGCTTGAACTTTTTTTAATTCACGTTCAGCAATTGAAATTGGAATTTTCGAAACGATAGCTTCTGCACTAAACGAAACTTGTTTGCCACGATCAGTCAACTCAATTGGTTTAAGCATTGTAGAAGGTTTAATATCAATTGATATTTGCCCGCCACCAGCAGGGGAAAATCCATAACTTTGTAAACCACATGAAATGTTCGCACCCATCCTATTTAGAAGGGGCAAGAAGCTTTGTTCGATAAAATCATACGGCGGGCTTTTCATGTTATGAGTTCCGCCCTCGAGCTTTAAACTTGATGGTTCGCCCAAGAACATTAATGCAGGGATCAAAGTTTGGGCAACCAATGTAGTGCTGCCCGCTGTACCAATGGCAAAATGGTAATCGCCTGCTTTAATCTTGCCCGGCATAAAACTTAGTTCTTCTGAACCAATAGTAACATCGCTGATTTCGGCATCACAAACTTCAGCGGCCGCTTTTACGCAAGTCAAATGCTGACGCATTAGTCCCGGCTTCTCGCGACCAGCGCGAATATTTTTAAGGGTAAATGGCCGACCAGTAATCATAGACAACGATAATGAAGACCTTAGTATTTGTCCCCCGCCTTCGCCCTTTGATCCGTCAATTATAATATGATTGTCTATCATTTGTTTTTCTTATTGTTTGTAATTTAAACTATACACTTAGTGATGCCCGTGTGAAGGACTAACCCTTCACACAAACTACTTGCTTCAAAGTATGGACGATTTCGACCAAGTCTTTTTGTGCTTCCATGACTTTATCAATATCTTTGTATGCAGACGGAGTTTCATCCAATACACCGATATCTTGCCTACATTCAACACCGGAAACGGCATTAAGATGCTCTTCCATGGAAACCGTCTTCTTTGCTTCCGTTCTGGACATGACGCGACCAGCGCCATGAGAACAACTACAGAAACTTTCCTGATTGCCAAGACCACGTACAATGAAGGACCGCGCACCCATACTGCCTGGAATAATTCCCATATCACCCTCGCGAGCACGAACAGCGCCTTTACGGGTAACAAGGATGTTCTCACCAAAATGAAATTCTCGAGCAACATAGTTATGGTGGCAGTTAACCGCCTCTAACTCTGCATCAAATGGTTTAGGCATTATTGCTCTTACGGCATCAACTACATTTGCCATCATAACTTGACGGTTTAAGCGGGCGTAGTTTTGAGCCCATTCAACCGCGAAGATATAATCATCAAAATGGTCAGTGCCTTCAGGAAAATATGCTAAATCCAAATCAGGTAAATTAATCATCCAGCGCTGCATTTCTTTTCTTGCAAGAGTTATGAAATGATTGCCGATTGCGTTACCAACACCGCGAGAACCAGAGTGGAGCATGAACCAAACCTGATCAACTTGATCAAGGCAGATTTCGATAAAATGGTTTCCAGTTCCAAGCGTACCAAGATGAACAATATTATTTGTATTCTTGATACGCGGTGCACTTTCAACAAGTCGTTGAAACCCGTCATCCAAGTTTCTCCACGCTTCGATTGTTCTTTTTGGAATATCACCCCAAGAACCTTTGTCACGTTTACGACGACCAGACGTGCGCCCATGAGGCACGGCATGTTCAATCGCGCTACGAATGTGCCCTAAGCTATCAGGGAGGTCATTGGCCGTAAGGCTGGTTCTAACCGCCATCATACCACAACCAATATCAACGCCAACCGCAGCAGGTATAATTGCTCCCTTGGTTGGGATGACACTACCAATCGTAGAACCTTTCCCAACATGGACATCAGGCATCACAGCCAAATGTTTATGAATGAAAGGCATCCGAGCAGTCTTCAAAAGCTGCTCACGTGCACCGTCATCAACCGGCACACCTTGTGTCCACATTTTAATCGGAGTGGCATTTTCTTCTGCAATTATATTGTAATTCCGATCTGTCATTTTGTTATCCTTTTTATTTATCTTATAGTTTTATTTTGGTCAGGGCAGAAGGATTTGAGCCTTCGATCTCGTATTCCAAGTGCGGCACTTTACCAGACTAAGCCACACCCTGTATTGGCTGGGAAGGTAGGGATCGAACCTACGGCGAAGGGCTTAACAGGCCCCCGCTCTACCACTGAGCTACTTCCCAATTATTCATTTAGTAGGCTTCTCTGCCCCCGAGCCGACGAATATTTACCCCACGTTTATTCGACCTCGGGGACAGACCGCTTGCCTACCCGCATTTAAGAAATTAAATCTTTACTCAAATTTCTTTTGTTTCTGACATTAGTATAGCAACGAGCGTGCCAGTTTCTAAACGGCATGGTGAATATTTTCATAATCTATTGAAATTATTATATTATTTTTACGTATGAAGATTAGTTATTGTTTTTTTAATTACTATTGTTTCTATTATAATTATAATATATTCTAGTTTC